>JAKAQS010000064.1 GCA_021819585.1 Acidobacteriota bacterium | reverse complement strand
AATCCGCGTGTCCGTCTGCGACTCGATGACCAGGTCGACGTGTTCGCGCACGAAGACCTCAGTGTTATGCAACGCAATGTTCGGATTGTCTTGATTGTCCAGGACGAAAAGATCGATGCCTGCCGCAGCGGCGCTGCGTTGCAGGCTTTGGGTCACAGTCCGGCTGAAGCTGAACTCGGCCCCCTGCATTCCATAGCCGAAACGATATCGTTTCTTCCCCAGTGGACGGATGCCAAGCCTGTACCTGGTGCCTCCTACGCGGGTGAGCAGTTCGCATGCGACAAGGCTGGTGAGCATACGCAGAGCAGTGGTTTTGTGCAGCCCAGTGCGCTCCACCACTTCAGAGAGGCGGAGACATTCGGATTCGTCACGGAAGATCTTCAGGATTTGGAAGGCCCGGACCATCGATTTCATAATTGACCTGACTCCGTTTGCTTCGATAGGCTCGTCGGCCCCTGGGGAAAACTTGCTCGCGGTCTTCGAGGCCGTGGAAATGGGACAGTCAGTTCAATCCATCCTCAGGATCCCGGGGGGCAGGGCGGCAAACACCTCGATCCTCACCCGGCCTTCCCAAACCCGCACTTCCGCTGCCGGCCAAGATCACACCTAATGCCGGCTGGCCTTGCCCGGGACGCCGCTGTGTGGTCCGAGTGTGAAAGTCGCGCCACCGTTGCCCCTTGTTCTCGCCAGCCGAACGCCTGTCCGTTGAGCCGCCCGTCTACTCCTCCTGCTGCCCGGACGGCATCAACCATCTCAACTCTATATTCCACATTGTGAAACATTATTGTTTAGCCGAGGTTTACAAGCGTCTCGATTCGGGGACTTTGTTCTGTCAATATGCGGCATCAATCGCTTCCACGCTCCATCTTGTGCCGCAATGTGAAACTTTTATGCAAAACCTACAATATACCTTGCCCCTCATCCGCGCAATCCTATAGATTCTGCGCGCAATATGTTTCAGGAAAACACGTTCGGCCTAAATCGATCTTCTTGTCTAGAACCGCAGCAGCCGATCTTCACGATCCGAGGGTTTGGTCTCCACGCTTGCGGAGACTCCCTCAGATCCGACGCAGCCTTCGGACGGAGAGAAGGAGTGTGCCTGTTCACCTCCGTTCCGCCATCGCCGCACAGAGAGAAACGGTGTTGCAAGTTCGAGATAGAGTAGACCGCGGGATGGAACCACGCGATTATTGCCTGCACGTACGCCAATCCAAATTCAGGAGTCCAGTGTGAGATACGGTCAAAAACTTGGAAATTCCTTGGGGTCAATAGCCATACTCGTGGGAGTAGGCATGCTTGTAGTGGCGACAGCCTCGCGCAGCCAGGAGGTTACAGGCTCCGCAGCCGTCACCGTCACAGACAGTACCGGGGCAGCCGTAGGGGGAGCGAAGCTTCTCCTCACCCGGCCTGACACGGGCGATACCATTCCCGCCGTCACCCATTCGGACGGCTCCTATACCTTTGAGGCGCTCCAGCCAGGAGAATATACCATCTCCATAACTGCAGCGGGATTCACTTCAGTGAACCTCACGAACATCGGAATCAATGTCGGAGAGCACGTCAATATTCCGGTCCATCTGACGCTAGGATCCGTCAGTCAGACGGTCGTTGTCTCTGGACAGAGCGCCTCTCTTCTGAATACCGAGAGTGCTTCAGTCGGCCAGGCGGTTCAAGCTCCGGTAATACAGCAGCTGCCCCTGAACGGGAGAGACTTTGTCCAGTTGCTTTATCTTGCCACAGGAGCCGCACCCGTGGGCGGAGGAACTTCACCCTCTACGACATGGACTGGCCGGTCCGATACTACAGTCATCCTGGGTGGGCTGCGCGAGACTGATGTCAGCTATCTTGTGGACGGCATCGAGATGCGCAATGGACGCTTCGGCACTCCGGGGTTTTTCCCCTCACCGGATGCAATCGGGCAGTTCCGTGTGCAACGAACAACCTTCGGCCCGGAGTTTGGCCTGAGCGCATCGGTCGTGAACATGCCCTTGCGCGCCGGCACGAATCAATACCACGGCGACGTCTTCGAGTTGAACAGGAATCGTGACTATGCCGCCAACGAATACTTCTTAAATCAAGCGGGCTTACCAAGGCCGCCTTTTAACCAGAACGACTTTAGCGCCACACTTGCAGGCCCAGTCATTATTCCGAAACTCTACAACGGTAAAAACCGGTCTTTCTTTATGTTCAATTTTGAAGGGTTTCGCCAAGTCCAAGGAACGTCCCTGACAGGCATCTATCCATCAAAAGCGCAACTGGCTGGGAACCTCGCTGATGATAGCACTGGCACGGGTATATATCCACTGGACTCTCCATTTTGTCAGACCAACCCAACTTCGATAAAATGCGCCAATGTGTTGAATCCAACCACCGGCGTCCCCTACCCAGGGAACATTATCCCTACCGACCAACTTAACGCCGTTGACCAGAAGGTGCTTCCGTACATCCCAACTCCGAATGTGTCGGTTCCTTCTGGCAGCGCGGCATTCCCTTCCTTCAATACGATTAACTCGCCATCGATTACAAATACAACTGATCAATACAACGCCCGCATCGACCAATACGTAACCCAACGCGACACTGTCTACGCATCATTTTCTGATTATAACTCCGTTATTTTTACGCCGTCACTCCAGCCTCTCGGAGGCTACAGCACTCCCATAGCGGACCACCTCTGGACGGCAACGTACAATCACATCTTTACGCCGAACGCTATAAATACATTCAGATTGGGTCTGAACAATTCCAACGAGTACCTGAATCCGGTGACTGCCTACGGCCCAAATTACGCCGTGTCATTGTTCGATTTCACTAATACCAATACTAACCCATTAACCTTTGGGATCCCAGATTTTGGCATCGCCGGCGTGTCCGGAATAGGATCGTGGGGAGAGGTGATCGGAGCACAGCAGTTTAACTATCAGCTATCGGACAACTTCTCGCTAGCGAGAGGAAAACACAACTACATGGCTGGCGTTGAGCTGATGCATCAGCGATTCATCCAGACGACGGACTTCAGCGCCAATCCCAATTTCACGTTTGACGGCCGCTACACGGGAATGGCATCCACCGGCTTCGGGCTCGGCGACTTCCTGGTTGGAGACGCCTACCAGGCTTCTGGAGCCGTGGGAGACTCCCTGCAAAACCTCCATACCAACTACTACGGCGTCTATGTCCGAGACAACTGGCAAGCGACCCGCAACCTGATGTTGAGTTATGGAATACGTTACGAATACTCCTTGTCACCCATAGAGTCTCAAAACCGACAAGGTTATTTTGACCTCAACACGGGCACAGAGGTCTATGCCGGCCAAGGAATACGGCGTTCCATCGTCAAGCCGGACTACACCAATTTTGCTCCGAGATTGGGATTTTCCTGGGCCCCTTCATTTTTACACCAAGCCGTATTCAGGGGAGGCTTTGGGGTCTATTACGGAACGGATAACTGGAATGAGTTGCAGTTCTCAATTGTAGGCACAAAGTTTTATCAGGTTCAAACGATTAACAGTAACCCCACGCAGCCTACGCTGTCGATGAACAATATGTTACCGCCGCTGGCTACATCACTGAACACAAACCCTTTCACTCTGGATCCAAATAGCCGTACGCCTTATTACGAACAGTGGGGCCTTGACCTTCAGAAAGTTTTTGGTAGCAAATATCTCGTCGAAATAGAATACGCAGGCAACATCGGAAAAGATCTAGCTCAACGTATCAATGCAAACGTTGCGACAATTGATCCAAGCGGAACGGTTCCCATAGCGCAAAGGGTGCCATATCCTGACTTCGGCTTCATCCTGGAGAGCTGGGACGAGGGAGCCTCGAACTTTAACGCTTTTACAGCGAAAGCGGAGCGTCGCTATCAAAATGGCTTTGAATTCCTGGGATCCCTGACATGGGAGCACGCAATCGATCAAGGTATTACGGATGACTTCTCAGCGATATCTCGCGACTTCAGGAGATATGATCGAGGAAACTCGGACTATGATGTTCCGGTAAGATTTGTGCTGAGCGGAGTCTACGATCTCCCCTTCGGGACAGGGAGACCGTTTCTTAGCAGCGTATCGCGCGCAATGAATTATCTGGTCGGCGGCTGGCAGTTGAATACGATTACGACGCTGACTGGTGGTGAATTCGGCACAGCTACCCTTCCGATAGACTGGCTTAATATCGGTGCGTTTTCCCAGTCCAGACCGAATATTCAAAAAGGTCAAATTGCGGTTGGGCGCAGCCTGCCGAATCAATATTGGAACCCCGCGGCTTTTACATATCCAACCACTCATATTGAAGGAGATGGTGGGCGCAATACGCTTGAAGAGCCTGGTTACGCTGATGCTGACATAAGCCTATTCAAGACCAACCAAATATATAACAACATGGTGGCGCAGTTTCGCTTCGAGTTTTTCAATGTGTTGAACCACACCCAATTTGGATATGCAAACGGCACTCTCGGCCCAGGATTTGGGCAGATTACAGGCACGCGGCCTCCGCGCATCATTCAGCTCGGATTGCGAGTTGAATGGTAGATTCCGCGGAACAGGGCCTCGCAAGCGGCCCATCCGATTGAAGCCGCCGAGTCGAATGTGACTGTCGGAGTCCGGCCAGATTCAGTGAATCGATTTGCCGTCAGCCGAAGGAGCCGTGCCGTTGCGTCTGATGTTCCAGAGGGTTACGGGGATCGGAGAGGAACATGCGGTGAGCGAGACGCTGAGGATCGATCTGGCCGGGTCAAAGGTTCGTGTGCTTCGGCTAAACAGAGTTGGACGAAACGAAGTGGAAGGCGGCAAACCGGCGTGGATCGAGGAACTGAAGGAGCAAAGGCGTCCCGTTGGGGGTGGAGTTTCCGAGAGGGAGAACGGCTCGATGGCCATTGGGGCAGCGGGCGACCATTCGACCGAGAGAGCGCAGCGGTTCTTGGCTGGTTTGAACAGCGGCAGGCTTACGATGCGCGCTCTCGGTCGCTTCCAAGGGCGCGTTGGAGAGGAATGCGGAGCGCGTGGGCTACTCGGATCCGTGCTGGTCAAGTCGGCTCGGCGGGAACTTCGACGGGTTGTACGATTCGTTTAAGGCTAGCATGCGGATCGGTTGGGCACAGAGAGCATATCCGCCGGACAAAGAGGTGGACGGAAGAACTCGGCTCGGTTCCAACGTTTTTGCCGAGCTGACGACGATCGGAGCGCCGGTCCGTCGGTTCACACGCGATGGCCGAGAATGGGCACTATTCGCAACAAATCACTGGGAGCCGGCTTTATTGGGAGCTTGTGAAAAGCGCACGGGTGAGAGAGGAATTCGAAAAGCGCGACGCCACAGAATGTGCTATGGGTATCTCGTGAGCCTTAAGGTAGGGTTGAAGCGCCTCGAAGACGTCATTCGTTGGTCCACACAAAACGTATTTCAACAAGCTCATAAAGGATCCTGACTATGTTCGCTCGTGATGAGGGTAAAGCGACATATTGGGAAGAGGGCAAAATATGCGAACAACATGCTTATCAGGGTTCGTAGTAATTGGGTGTGTCTTGCCGGTAATGGCATCGGG
Source organism: Acidobacteriota bacterium (assembly GCA_021819585.1). GTDB lineage: Bacteria > Acidobacteriota > Terriglobia > Terriglobales > Acidobacteriaceae > Granulicella. Next base: position 11,698 of record JAKAQS010000064.1, on the reverse strand, counting down.
GCAGATTAAGCCGGCACGGACACAGAAAATAGTAGCGAACTGGGAAAAGAAGATTCTCACGGTGCAGTCCACCTCAACCCTTCAAGTAGTCGTGAACCCGATGCTTCGCCGAGGATCGACCATTCATGACAGTGCATTCGATGCCGTTAAAGAACTTGGCGCTAGCTATGTCCGCTACGTCCCCTGGCTCCCTTATCCGCAATTGGCGGTCGCAGAGTTGAAGCCGCCCACCCCCGCCTCCACTTCCTGGGACTTCCGTCTGATTGACCCGATGATGGCAGACTTCATGTCGGCAACAGCAGGGCACTCCGTCATCGTCAACTTCAGCACCATCCCTCAGTGGATGTTCAAGACACCACAGCCTGTCGCTTACCCCTCGGATCCCGACCAGGTGGACTGGAACTACGAACAGGGAACGCACCTGCGCGATCCCAGCATGAAGGAACTCGGCGACTATTACGCGCGGCTGGTGAGTTGGTACACCCGCGGCGGATTTACCGACGAACGCGGCGTCTTTCACAACTCCGGCCATCACTACAAGATCCCCTACTGGGAGGTGCTCAACGAAGTGGATGCGGAACACTCCATGACGCCGCAGCAATACACCCGGCGCTACGATGCCATCGCCGGAGCCATCCTGAAAGTCGATCCCAAGATGAAGTTTGTCGGGCTGGCCCTTGCGTGGCCCAGTGACCCGCAGTGGTTCGAGTACTTTCTGAATCACGCCCATCACCGTCCCGGGATCCCTCTGGACTTCATCTCCTACCACTTTTATGCGGGACCGACCCCAGGCCAGACGATTGACGACTGGCAATATACCTTCTTCGATCAAGCGGACGGCTTCCTGAACAGAGTCAAGTTCATTCAGGCCATCCGTGCGCGGCTCTCTCCAGAGACCAAGACAGATACCGATGAGCTGGGCGTCATCTTGCCCAACGATAATCAGACCGGAGAAACGGCTGCTCAGATTCAAAACCGGATCCCCCAAAAATACTGGAACCTGGCCGGCGCTCTTTACGCATACTTGTATATCGGCTTGGCGAAGGAAGGCGTTGACGTGATCGGAGAGTCTCAACTGGTGGGTTATCCCACACAGTTTCCCAGCGTGACGATGATCGACTGGAATACGGGCAAACCCAACGCCCGTTACTGGGTCTTGAAGCTCATCAAGGATAACTTCTCGCCGGGTGACACAATGGTGGAGACCAGCGGCCAAAGCTCCGCCGTCGCTGTCCAGGCGTTCCAGACCCATGGCGGAAAGAAGCTGTTGATCGCCAACAAGCGAGATCGCGCCATCCAGGTGGAATTGGGCTCCGATGCTGCCGGCGCCCAGGTGGAAACCGTCGACCCCTCTACAGGCGAAGGCAGTTGGAGCACGACAAGTCTGCAGGGGACCTCCCTCACCCTGCGTCCCTTCGCTGTGTCAGTGGTGATCGAGAAGTAGCGGACGAGCGACTCTCATCCGCTGTGCGGCTAGAAGGGGTTTAGCTCTTGGGCTGAGCTCTTTCCCCACCGGATTTATCCTGAACGGAGTTGGGAGCATTGTGACAGCAAACCATAAGCTTCGCGCCGCCCTCTGTGGCATAGGAATTCAGGCCTACTGGGAGCAGTTCGAGAACCTTCGTCCCGAGCTTGAAGGCTATCTGCGGTTGGTCAGCGCCAAGCTTTCTCGGCCGGGAGTCGAGCTGCTCGAGTTGGGCCTGATCGACACCGCGGATGCGGCCCGCGGAGCAGGCCGGCAATGCCGCCGAGCGGATATTGATCTCTTGTTTCTCTATGTCACCACGTACGCTCTCTCCAATACGGTTCTGCCCCTGGTTCAAAGAGCCGGCGTCCCTGTCGTGATATTGAACCTGCAACCGAAAGCCGCGATCGACTACCGGGCATTCAACCAGCTTCCCAACCGCGAGGCGATGACCGGAGCCTGGCTCGCCTATTGCTCAGCCTGTCCCGTGCCGGAGATCGCCAACGTCTTCCGGCGCGCCGAGATCCCATTTCACCAGGTGACCGGCGTCCTGGGCGACGGCCAGACGTGGGATGAAGTCGCCGAATGGCTCGCGGCCGCCAAGGTAAAGTCTGTTCTGGCGGAAGCAAGGCTGGGGCTGCTCGGCCACTACTACAGTGGCATGCTGGACGTAATGACAGATGTGACGCAAGTCAGTATCGCCTTCGGAACTCACGCCGAGATCCTTGAGGTGGATGAATTGAGCGCGCTCCGAGCCGCGGTAACCCAGGAAGAAGCGGCGGCACGGCTGAAGGATATTCACGCACTTTTTGATGTGCAGCAGGATTGCCCGGAGAGCGAGCTGCTGCGCGCTGCGCGAACCTCGGTCGCACTGGATCAACTTGTCCAGCAACACAGGCTGGACATGCTGGCCTACTACTACAAGGGAACCGGCAATGTCGAGAACGAAGACACGATGAGCTCGATCATCGTGGGCACCTCCCTGCTCACCAGCCAAAACATTCCGGTCGCCGGCGAGTATGAAGTCAAGAACGTCATTGCCATGAAGATCATGGACGCCCTGGGCGCGGGAGGGTCTTTTACCGAGTACTACGCGCTGGACTATGACGCGGATATCGTCCTGATGGGCCACGACGGGCCCGGCCATATCGCCATCGCTGAAGGCAAGACCAAGATACGGCCTCTGCAGGTGTACCACGGGAAGGTTGGGCGGGGCCTTTCGGTTGAGATGTCGGTTCGTTATGGGCCGGTCACTCTGCTCTCTGTCGCCGAAGATGAGCATGACGGATTCAAGCTGGTGGTAGCCGAAGGAGAATGCGTCGCCGGAGAAACGCTGCACATCGGCAACACCAACAGCCGCTATCGGTTTCCCATTGGTGCGCGCGGTTTCGTCGACAATTGGAATCTCCACGGACCGGCGCATCATTGCGCCGTGGGCCTGGGGCATCTGTCGAGTACGCTGGAAAGACTGGCGAAGCTGCTGGGAATTGGGTTCGCCCGCGTATGCTGAGGCATCCTCCGGCAGGTGCAACGCGGGCCTCGACGTTGATGGGCTTTCTCGCCAAAGAAAACGCCTCCAATCCGTCACGCATCCACTCTCATGTTTCTCAAGTCGTTCATCCCCTGCGAGTACCGTAAGCGCGTCGACGAAAAGAACATCAGCGCATGGCGGCGCGCTGTCCAAAGAACCGCGCGGGGCCTCAACCGGGTACTCGACAACCACAGTACCAGGTTGAGACCTTGCGGTTCGAAACATGCAGCCGTTTCCAGCCTCACGCGCAATCGAAGCGATCCAGGTTCATCACCTTATTCCAGGCAGCGACAAAGTCGCGCACCAGCTTCTCCTTGCCATCCTCGCTGGCGTACACCTCGCAAAGCGAGCGCAGCTCGGCATTCGAGCCAAAGACCAGGTCGACGCGCGTGGCGAGCCACTTGACAGCACCCGTCTTGCGATCCCTCCCTTCGAATTTGTCGCGGTCTTCCGACGTCGGAGCCCACTCGAAGTTCATGTCCAGCAGGTTGATGAAGAAATCATTGCTCAGGGTTCCCGGATTTTCGGTGAACACCCCGAAGCGGGTGTGTCCGGCGTTGGCGTCCAGCATGCGCATGCCGCCGATCAAAGCCGTCATCTCCGGGGCCGTCAGGTTCAGCAACTGCGCTTTGTCCACCAGCAGCTCCGGGGTATGGCCCTCCAGGCCCTTGCGGGTCCAGTTGCGGAAGCCATCGGCCACGGGTTCCAGCGAGGCGAACGACTGCGCGTCGGTCTGCTCCTGCGTCGCATCCGTGCGGCCCGGGACAAATGGCACAGCCACCTCCACCCCGCCGTTCTTCGCGGCCTTCTCTACCGCTGCGCATCCGCCCAACACGATCAGGTCAGCAAGGGATATTCCCTTGCCGCCGCTCTGCGTGGAAGCAAACTCCTTGCGGATCGTCTCCAACGTTTCCAGCACCTGCTTCAGCTCGGCGGGCTGATTCACCTCCCAGTCCTTCTGTGGCGCCAGCCGAATGCGCGCGCCGTTGGCTCCGCCCCGCATATCGCTGCCACGAAAGGTGGAGGCCGCAGCCCACGCCGTGGCGACAAGTTGAGAGATGGACAAGCCGGAGGTGAGGAGACGGGCCTTGAGCGCCTTGATCTCAGCTTCGCCAACCTGTCCGTATCCGGCGGCGGGCAACGGATCCTGCCAGATGAGGTCTTCAGCCGGAACCTCCGGGCCCAGGTAACGCGCCTTCGGACCCATATCGCGGTGGGTCAGCTTGAACCAGGCCCGCGCATAGGCGTCAGCGAACTCCTCCGGATGGTTGTAGAAGTGCTGCGCGATCCTTCGCAGAGACGGGTCCTCACGAATCGCCATGTCCGCGTCGGTCATCATTACCGGAACCCTCTTTGCGGCATCGTTCGCCGCCGGCGCAGTAGCGCCGTCGTGGAGACGCTTGGGCGTCCACTGGTGCGCGCCCGCCGGCGTCACCGTCTGTTCCCACTCGTTGTCCAGCAGCGTCTTGAAGTAGCTGTGCGGATCCCATTGGGTTGGAGTGGGCGTCCAGGAACCCTCCAATCCGCTGCCGATCGCGTCACCTCCTACGCCGCTTCCATAGCTCGACTTCCAACCCAGCCCCATCTGCTCGACCGGAGCCGCCTCCGGCGCAGGCCCCACCGCGCTTGCAGGTCCCGCGCCGTGGGCCTTGCCGAAGGTATGTCCGCCCGCGGTCAGCGCGACGGTCTCTTCCTCATTCATCGCCATGCGCGCAAAGGTCTCGCGTACGTCGTGCGCGGAGCCGAGCGGGTTGGCCTTGCCGCCCGGACCCTCAGGGTTCACATAGATCAGGCCCATTTGCACGGCGGCCAACGGGCTCTCCAGGTCGCGCTTGCCGCTCTCGTATCGCTTGTCCTCGGCCAGCCAGGTCGACTCCGACCCCCAGTACGCGGAGTTATCCGGCTCCCACTGGTCTTCACGCCCACCCCCAAACCCAAAGGTCTTGAACCCCATGGACTCCATCGCAACATTCCCGGCGAGAATCATCAGATCACCCCAGGAGAGCTTGCGGCCGTATCTCTTTTTGATTGGCCACAACAGCCGTCGCGCCTTGTCGAGCAGCACGTTGTCCGGCCAACTGTTGAGCGGAGCAAAGCGCTGTTGGGCGTGCCCCGCGCCTCCGCGGCCGTCGCCGATACGATACGTTCCGGCGGCGTGCCAGGCCATGCGGATAAACAGCGGACCATAGTGGCCGTAGTCGGCGGGCCACCAGTCCTGCGAATCGGTCATCAGCGCGGCAAGATCCCGCTTCACCGCGGCGAAGTCCAGGCTCTTGAACTCTTCGCGGTAGTCGAAATCAACGTCCATCGGATTCGACTTCGAGGAGTGCTGGCGCAAAAGATCGAGCCGCAACCGGTTTGGCCACCAGTCCCGGTTGGATGGGCCCTGGGCGGCGGTTGGGTGAAATGGGCATTTGGCTTCGTTTGACATGAGGTTTCCTCCACTTGGACTGCACCCCCCAAGTTGTCAAATCCGGCGTGATATGTCCAAGACAGTCTTTGCATGAAGGTGATAGGTTTTGGTTATGAGCCTCGAACTCTATCCCTTCACGCTGCGGCAGCTACAGTACGCCGCCGCCGTCGCGGAGTCGCTCAGCTTCCGCAAGGCCGCGGAGCGCTGCCATGTCTCGCAGCCCGCCCTCAGCGCCCAGCTTGCGCAGATGGAAGAAGCGCTGGGTGTGAGTCTCTTCGAGCGGGACCGCCGGCGCGTGCTCGTTACGGCTGCCGGCCGTGAGATTCTGGAGCGCGTGCAACTTGTCCTGCGCGAAGCCGACGACCTGATTCAGGTGGCGCGCTGGAACGCGGATCCGCTTTCGGGCTCCTTGCGAATCGGCGTCATCCCGACGATCTCTCCCTACCTCGTGCCATCAATCACCGCGGCGCTGCACAAAGCCTATCCGCGCCTCACCACGCTTTGGGTCGAGGAAAAATCAGCGAATCTGGTAAGCAGCCTCGACAGCGGCAGGATTGATGCCGCGCTTCTGGCGCTGGAGGCCGACATCGGCGACGTCGAATACGAAATCATCGGATCGGACTCCTTCGTCCTCGCCACGCCCAAGGGCCATCCTCTCGGATCCCGGAACTCCTCCGTGGAGCCCGCGGAGCTGACGAATGCATGTGTGCTTCTTCTGGACGAGGGGCACTGCTTCCGCGAGCAGGCGCTGGCATACTGCTCCCATACGAAGGCTTACGAGCTCGAGTTCCGCGCCACCAGCCTCTCGACGCTCGCGCAGATGGTCGCGGGGGGCGCCGGCGTGACGCTCCTGCCCGAGCTTGCGGTGGCAACGGAGGCGAAACGCGCCTCGCTTTCGATTCGCCGCTTCAAGCAGCCTGCGCCCAGACGAACCATCGCGCTGGTATGGCGGCGTCGCTCGCCGCTCGGTTCGGCGCTCCGTGAGCTCGCCTCCACCGCGCGGGCCGCCTACGCTCGCGCGTCGGCCATGCAGAAACCTCGCGCCGGCCCCAGAAAGATGACGACAGAGCGCCCGTTCCTGGAGATGCGGGCAAAGCCGCGACTTGGCAGGCCTGAAACGCCGGCCGCCAGGGGACGAGCGCGGCTTTGACAGCTTTGGCCCCTGCCATCCCAGCGCCACGCTATCTCTGGTGCGCAGGCAATTGAATGAAGAAACGGCTGCCACGCGTTTCCATGGCGGCCAAACCAAGCCTGCCGCCATTCGCGCCCACGGCCCATCTGGCAATGGCCAGGCCCAACCCATCCCCGCCCGCATCCCGCGCCCGCCCCGAATCGCTGCGGAAGAAGCGATCGAAGATCTTCTCGCGATCCTCCTCGGGAACCCCCGGCCCTTGATCGATTACCGAGAACTCCGCCATTTGATCTGCGCGTCGGCTCAGGCGTAGACCGATCGTAGACCCTTCCGGAGAGTACTTCACCGCATTCTCCAGCAGGTTGAGCATGGCATGCCGGAGCACGTATCGGTCTGCGTACACCTGGATGGATGGATCGCCGGAGATGTCTATCGTCTGCAGCCTCTCGTCGGCCAGAACTCCAACGAGCGCAACGGCCTCCTGCACCAGATCCATCCAACAGAAGGTGGTTCTGTTCAGGGCAATCTGGCCGGCGTCAGCTCGGGAGATCAGCAGGAGCCGGTCCACCAGGTGGGTAAGCCGCATTACCTCTTCCAGCATGCTCTCGACCGTCTCGCGATACTCCTCCGCGCTGCGATGCTTCTCCAGCGCCACCTCGCCCGCGACTCGCAAGCAGGCCAGCGGCGTGCGCAACTCATGGGAAGCGTCCGCGGTGAAGCGCTTGAGATGCTCAAAGGAAGCCTCCAGGCGCGCCAGCAATCCATTCAGGACGCGGGCCATGTGCCCCAGTTCATCGCCAGGGTTCTCCACCGCCAGCCGCCGGCTCAGTTGATCCGCGGTAATTTGCTCTGCCGCAGTCGCCATCTTCTCCAACGGCAGCAGCGCCTTGAGCGTTAGCCGGTAGATCCCAACTCCCGCCAGCAGCAGGGTGGGAAAGAACGCCAGTACAAGGATATCTCGCGATATACGGACCTGCTCCTCCACCGGGAGCAGGCTGTAGGCGATGCGAATCAACAACGTCTTGCCGTTGATGGAGTGAATGTGACTGATGAGCAACACAGGCACGCCGTTGGCAAGGCGAATGGTGCGGGGATTGTAGACGTGGAAACCCTCGCGCGGAAACGGCGCCCCGCCTAACGGAAGGTCTCCAAGCCGCGGATTCCGGAAGAGGATGCGCCCCTCGGGAGTCATGACCTGCATCAGCCGATGCACCAGCATCTCGTCTTGCAAGCTATTGTGATATCTCTGGTCGATTGTGAGCGCGCCGGTGGGAGTGAAATAGAGCAACCCTTCGGCGGTCTCCATGTCCTGAACCTCATAGCGAAGAAGCTCCGAGGAGAGCTGCCACCGTAGCAGCAGGGTTGCCGCGACAATGAAGATCAACAGAATCGCACCGAAGACTGAGGTGTACCAAAGGGTCAGCCGGGTTCGCAGATGGGCCGGTCCGAGAGTCACTCTTTCTCCTCCCGCAGAGCAAACCCGACGCCCCGCACCGTCTGCAAAAGACGGCGGTCAAAGGGGTCGTCCACCTTCCGCCTCAGACGCGCAATCTGGACATCGATGACGTTATGGATTGGAGTAAATCGCGAAGTCTCTCTCCAAACATCCCGCGCCAGCATCTCACGGGAGACCACTGCCGGGCTGTGCTGAAGAAGATATTCGAGCAGCTCAAACTCCCGCGGTGTCAATGCCAGCTCTTTGGTCCCGCGAAACGCTCGGCGCGCTTCAAGGTCGAGGCGAAGATCGGCCACCTCCATTCGCACTGGTGGTCTTTGTTCCGCTCGCCGCAACAGCGCTCGAACGCGCGCCAGCAGCTCGGACAAGGCAAAAGGCTTCACCAGGTAGTCGTCCGCACCGGCATCCAGACCCTGGACGCGATCTTCAACTCCATCGCGAGAGGTAAGTATCATCACGGGGCAGGTCTCGCCCCTTTGGCGGAGCCAACGTAACAATTCAACTCCGCTCCTTCCCGGTAGCATCAGATCGAGCAACACCAGCGAGTAGGTTTGTCTTTCAAGCCGCGTCATCGCCTCATCGCCGTCGAGCACAACCTCCGCGGCAAAACCTTGTTGCTCCAGTCCCTGGGCGACAAAGGCCGCAAGCTTTTCCTCATCTTCGACGATCAATAACCGCATGGAAGCTCGCTATCCAATGGCCGGCACACCACCTTGAGAATACAACCCGGCGAAACAAAAGATGGCATTCAAATCAAATGTAAGAAAAAAGTAAGGAGCAGTTGCATTCATCCCATGCTTCACTCAAGGAGTAAAGGAGTGGAGCATGACCCGGAGCGCAATGAAATACCTGGGACCGGTGATAGCCTTGACGGCCCTGTTCGGCGCAAGGGCCGGCGCAACAACACGAGAACTTGATGCGAACCTGCCTCCCGGCACCGCCATCCCGATCGAATTCACCCACACAGTCAGAGCAGACAAAGCGAAGATCGGTGACATCATCGAAGCCAGGACGATGCAGGTGGTTTACCTCGGCCACGGCCGCGATCTGCCCAAAGGGTCCTATGTTCTGGGCCATGTGGTCAAGGCGCAGCCGGTGCGCCCGGGCGTCAGCGCATCGGTGCTAGCGATCCGGTTCGACCGGATTGTCGTGCGTGAAGGTGCAATCTCCGCCAGACTTTATGTGCGCGCATTGACAAATACGATGGAATCGTCCGAAGCCAGCTATCCAGTCACGCCATCTTACATGGATCAGTCCAATCAGCGTGTTTTGATTGGCGGAGATCAGATATCACGCTCCACGCCAAGTGTTTACTCCTCCGTATCCGAAGATGAAGGACTGGACGTTGTTGGGCAAGACTTGAGAGACGGCGTCTTCGAGCGCTTGCGGCCTGCGGAAACTTTGAGTGGCCGCGATCTCTTGCGCTGCAACGGAACCGCGGAGGTCCAGTCCGTAGGCATTTACTCCGGTAGCGCCTGTGGCCTTTATGGATTTGATATGACATCGCTTACCCATACTGGAAGAAACAACCGCGGGATCGTGGAACTCAGCTCCAAATACTTCACTATCAAGCTCTATGCCGGCAGCACGGCCTTGTTGCAAGCTGCGCCAGACTCCATCGCCTCCAAGCCGGCGGCCGAACCGCTCTGACGGCGGTATGCTCATCGATGAGGGAAGAACCGCTCACTGGCGTCCAGCCCCCATCCAAATCACCCTCCGCTCGATTGGCGAAGGGAGGCCGAATATCTCAACGTCCCGCCGCTCATCTTTTCACCGCATCGTCCCGGAGTGCGCTCTGGCTGTTGTCCTGACCTTGGTCTGCTCAACCGCCTTTGCGGCCCCTGCCACCTTTGTGACGGCTCTTCCGGTAGCGGAGAACCAGGTATTGGTTCGTTTCAATGTACAACCGCTCTTCGGTTCAGAGGGGTACAGGGATGTGGAAGTGCCGGTAAATATAGGCTATGGTCTCAACCCCAACTGGGCGTTGTTTACCACCATCCATCAAGGGTCCACGACACTGGACGGCAACCCGTCCTCCGGCGGCGAGGGCGATCTGCTCTTCTTCCTTCGCAACACTCTTTACAAGCGGGATAAGCCAAAATCCACCTTTCGCATCACGCCTCTGGCCGGACTCTCGCTTCCCACCGGGAGCAATCACAACGCCTTCGATGGCGTTCTTGCGCCGCCCGATCTGCAGACCGGCTCCGGAACGGTCGATCCTTACGTTGGAATCACCAGCGGCTACAACTCCCTGCGATATGGAGCCGCATTTGACGCGACCTGGAGATATAACCCGGTCACCCGCTCCGGATACAGCCCGGGCAGCGAGTTCCGCAGTGACGGCCAGGCAGAGATCACCATGCTCCCCATACACTTTCCTAGCCAAGGACTCCCGAGCCTCTTCGTTCTATCTGTAGAGGCAAACTACACGCAGCAGTCGGACAGCTTTGTCAACGGAGTGGAGACCCAGGATGCCGCCAAGACCTTCTGTCAGGATGCCATCTTGGAACTGGCCTCCCTCCATTGGGAGGCGGGCTTGGGCGCACAAGCGCCTCTCCTGCAGGATCTTGCTTCGCCGTCGACGCCCGAGGAGCATACCCGTTATTACGCCTACTTTGAATATTATCTTTCCGCTCCCAACTGGCATCACCGGAGAGAACAATGACGCCGCGCCTGCGCTGCATCGGCACATGCATTGCCGGTGCGCTCTTCCTTTCATCCGCCACTTCCCCGGTTGCCGCCGCGGTAAAAGCTCCTCCGGCATCCGCGAGGATCGTCCGTGTTTCGGCGCTGCTGAATGGAGTCTTCTCGCCCCGCGGATTTTTCAACATTCTTGTCTCCTTGGGAGAGGTTCAGGGAGTACGGGCGACGAAGCTTGATCTGGAACAGTCCCTCATCACAATTGACTTCGATCCGGGCCAAACGGTCACTCCCGCTCAGATACACCAGATCATGATCAACGCGGGCTACAAGCCAGGCGCGGTTGCAATAAAGCAGCTACCTCTTTCGTCCGCCTCTGAAACCGGACCCGGCTGGAGGCGTGTGAAACACACGAACTCGAAAGACCCTCTGATCCGCTGGGTCAAAACGAATTTCTGACGGGAGTTGGTTTTAGCCTCCCCTCACGCTCCGACCTATCTTTCAGTCCTCCGTTTGAGCACTGCCTTGCAGCTTGCGGCCGCTAACTCGTCTTCTCCGCAAGCATAAGCTAAAGCCACGATCTCGTTGCGCGTCTTATCCAATGAGAACGCCGCCTTACTGAATCCAGGACAACCCATCCACACGGATAGAGCTATAACGATCCTCCAAACTGAGGAATGCCGAAGGGATGCTTCATTCCTGAAGGAGTAACTTCCATGGCAACGCGTCTCCCTGAGAATACGATCCAGAAGAAAAAACAGCGCTCACATGTAAGAAAAAAGTAAGGGGCAGTTGCATCGGCATCATGCTTCACTTAGAGAGTGACGGAGCCAAGCATGATACAAAGTGCAGCAAAGCTTCTGGGCCGGCAATAGTAGGGACAGGTTGGACATTTTCGGGGAGGACGTGAGAAGCGGAGGCTTCAATCACGTGCAGCCTTCACAGACCACGGGCGGAGGCCGCCTTTTGCGATGCCATGGAACGGCGAAATTGCGGCCTGTGCGGATCCTTTTCACACCATCATCCATTTGATCGGGGGTTTTCCTAGAAGTGCTTATTCT
>JAKAQS010000313.1 GCA_021819585.1 Acidobacteriota bacterium | reverse complement strand
TTCCGATCTAAGTAGTTGAGAAATATTGTGGCGGCAAGAAACAACAGAGCCACGGGCCAGGATTTTTCCCACACAAAGCTGAGATATAGAGGGATGGCAACTGCAAGCGAGGTTGCTGGAATCAGGGCATACGCCTGTTTTGAAGCCCGGGTGAGCCGGTCGATTAATCGGCCGGATGCGAGCATGCTTCCGCTCATCGCGGCCAGAACAACCAGGGAATACCAGACGGCGACCTGCTTGAGCCCCATTCCCTTCTCCCGCATGAGGAAGAGAACAACGAAGTTCCCCAAACCGTAGGTGATGAACTGAGTCGCGCCGGAGCCAAGGGCAACCAAAAGGAGTGAGGGCCGAGAAAAGAACATGATGAGCGTCTGCCGGAAGCCCGCGCTGGCTGTGGGCGCCGGACTCAGGATGGAGTCCAATGCACCCCGGAAGGGCTCGCGCACCAGCAGGAGGACAGCGATGGATGCGACGATGCCGAGAGCGCCAAGCGCGAAAAAGGCATATCGCCAGTTGAATGCCGCTGCGATGGAAGCCCCGAAGGCCACGCCCAGCGCCGCGCCTATTCCCGGCCCAAGATTGAACAGCCCAAGAGCCGTTCCTCGGCGCCCGGGCGGGAAGTAATCCGTGATGATCGAGTAGGAGGGCGGAACGCCGCCGGCTTCACCAAACCCAACGGTCATGTACGCACACGCAAAGCCCAGATAGCCGGATGCGATGCCGCAGCAGACAGTCGCCGCGCTCCAGATAGCGCATGAGAGAGCCAGAATTCGGGATCGGTTGGTTCTGTCGGCGAGCCAGCCTACGGGGATCGATATGCAGCAATAAGAGAGGGCAAAGTAAAGACCACCAATCACGCCGAGACGGCCGTCTGAGAGGTGCAGGTCGTCCTGGATCGGCTTGGCGAGAATTCCTGGAAGCTGGCGCGACAGGAAGTTGAGGACGTAGACGCAACCCAGGACGGCAAGAGCGATCCATGCGCGGCGTCCAGGGGTGGCCGGCGGGACTGGTACGGGTTGGACGGCTTCGCGGTTCACGTTGGGGAAGAAGTTGCTGCCATTAGCTGGTGGTCGCCGTCAGCGAATCGTTAGCGCTCGGAGAGGGGGTTGTCTGCTTCGGTGCCCGTGTTCGAGACGAGAACCTGGTATCGTTCCGCCATGAACCTGGTGGGAGAGCGGGTGTTGGCTGGCTCGTTCGATCGAGCAGCGCAGGCGTCTGTGGGGCAGCGGCCGCTCCGGCATCGAGGCTTTTGCGGTCAAAGAGCGCAAACCCGTGTTGCTCTGCCAGGGATCCATGGGATCGCAGGCGCCTCCGAATCTTCTTACAGGTACTCGACGTTTCCATCGACACAGATTGCCTGACCTGAGATATTGCGGCCGGCAGGAGCACATAGATACAGGCAGGCGAGCGCGATGTCGTCCGCGTCCACCATGCGGCGCAGAGAGATTCGCTTGAGATATTCCCGACGCATGGTCAACTCGTCGACCCCGGCCAGTTCAGCGCGAGCCTTGATCACGCCGTCCATCCTTGATCCTTCGACGATACCCGGCAGGATGGCATTCACTCGGATGCCCTCGGGGCCGAGTTCGATCGCCAGCGATTTGGCGATCCCGACAATGGCCCACTTGGTTGCCGAATAAGGAGCCCGCCATGGAAGGCCCAGATGGCCGGCTACGGAAGAGATGCAGATGATGCTCGCGTTCGCGGACTCTCGCAGCATGGGAACAGCGTGATGCAAGAAGAGGTATTGTCCGTTCAGGTTTACGTCGATCGTTCTCTTCCATTCTTGCGGAGTGATTCCGTCGATCCCTGCCGTCGGCCCAGCAATGCCGGCGCAGTTCACAAGGACGTCGATACCGCTGAACCTGGCGCGCTGCGCCTCCAAAACCTCCGCGACCTGCTGCTCATTGGCCACGTCCGCATTGGTGGCCTGGCAGTATGGAAAGCGCTCATGAAATGAAGCCAGAGCAACGTCGTCGATATCGCAGACATGGACGGCCGCTTCAGCTTCAACGAATGCCCCTGCGATAGCAGCGCCAATGCCTGAGGCTCCTCCGGTGACGAGCACACGTAGTCCCGGTGGGGGGTAGAGTCGATTCCGAAAGGACATCCCCTGATTTTCCTTCATTTCCCGCCTTTCCTTACGACATGCCCGCATTGAGATCATGCGAAAGCAAGGTTCTGAGAGCCCTTCAATTGGAGCATCTGCCGAGCTTCAGCGGGGGTAGCAATTTCAAAGTTCAACTCTTCAAGAATGCGGCGGATTTTTCGAACCATCTCCGCATTACTTGTCGCCTTGACCCCGGCATTGAGATAGAGGTTGTCTTCGAGCCCTACGCGGACGTTGGCTCCCATAATGGCCCCGGCGGTCAAGAGGGACATCTGATGGCGGCCGGCTCCAAGAATCGAGAGCTGATAGCCTTCTCGCCCAAATAACCGATCCGCGGTGGACCGCATGACAAAGAGATTCTCCGGATCGGGGCCGATGCCGCCGAGGATTCCGAAGATCGCTTGAATAAATAATGGCGGCTTGATCAAGCCACGATCGACAAAATATGCCAGGTTGTAGAGCTGCCCAACGTCATAGCACTCCAGTTCGAAGCGAGTCCCGGCATCGCCCAAGGTGAGGAGAATAAATTCGATATCGGCGAAGGTATTTCTGAAAACGACGTCTTTCATACCTTCGACCTTTTCCTTTTCCCAGGGATAGAGCCATGTTGCAATCCGCTCAGCCACTGGGTGGATGGAAAAGTTCATCGATCCCATATTGAGCGAGCACATCTCAGGCTTGGCTGCCATAGGGTAGGCGAGCCGCTCCTCGATCCGCATGTGCGTGCTGCCGCCAGTGGTGATGTTAATGATCGCATCGACCTTTTCTGCCAGGATAGGGCAGATCTGTCGGTAGACTGCCGGGTCTCCGGAGGGTCGGCCATCCTTGGGGTCTCTGGCATGCAGGTGAAGGATGGCGGCCCCGGCCTCGGCAGCTTGCACCGCGCTTTCCACAATTTGCGATGGAGTGACCGGAAGGTGCTCGGACATGGTCGGCGTGTGAACCGAACCCGTAATAGCGCAAGTAACGATGATTTTGCGAGTGCTCTTGGCCATCTTCAACCTCGGTAGCAACAATGACTTTCGAATCGTAATGCGTGGTATTCAACACACGACAGGTTACGAGCGGACTTTTTATGTCGCCTTCGGACATCGCGGAAATAGCTCCAAAAGGACAACGAGGCTGGCGGGTTGGGCCGACACTGCCGGCAGCCCGTCGCCTGCCGGTAAGGTGAGACAGTGAACCCCGGCTGCCATGCAGGATGAGGCCGCCGGAGATCGCGAGACGGCGTTGGATCGAAGGGCGGCCCGGGAGCAAAGGGAGGGGCGGGCTCCGGCCGATGCCCGAGACGGCGCGTATGCTGAAACGGAGGTTCATGAGGGTCAGCAACCACTTGCGTTACTGCACGGCGAGAGCAGAGCACCAAACGGCCCAGACCGAGCGTCTGGAGGAGAAAAGTTCGAGGGCCAAGTGGAGGGTCCGTAGATTCCGGCCCCAACGAAGCCACCTCCGCGGCCCTCGATTCCACAGCGACCGACTGAGCA
>JAKAQS010000063.1 GCA_021819585.1 Acidobacteriota bacterium | reverse complement strand
TCCGATCTACACTTCTCCTGATGGGCCAGGGGGAGGGAGTTTTACTGACATCCAGTCCCTGCGATGGATTTGGCTTGGGCGCGGCGGAGATCGAGTCGAGCTGGACCTATGCCGAACCCGGCGGCCGAGGCACCCCGCGGCCCCAAATCTCGCATTTTGAGATGCGGGGCCGCAGGATGCCGATCCACCACCCGCGCCGCAGGGGCCGGGGTGGGCCTTCCCTCCTACGGCTTCTCGCCGCTCAACGAAGGCGGCGCATCGGCCGGCGCCGAGCCCCAGGCTTGATTCGCGGTCGTCCCCAGGTCGAAGCGCAGGCTGCCGCCGGCGGAGATCGCCTTGAACGAGATCCAGTTCTGCGCGTGCGCCTGGCCGTTCAGGTCCACCTTCTGAATATAGGCCGCCTTCGGCGCAGCGCCGTTGGCCTCGATGGTGAACGTCTTGCCCGTATACGGCTGGCGGAGATGAATCACCGCCTTCGGAAACACCGGGCCCACCAGCTCATAGGCCAGGCTCGCCGGATCCACGCTGTAGAGGCCCATCATGCTGAGAACCGCCCAGGAGGACATCTCGCCGCAGTCATCATTGCCGGGGATGCCGTTGGGGTCATCCGTGTAGTTCTCCTCCAGCACACGGCGCACAACCCGCTGCGTCTCCCACGGCCGGCCGGAGAAGTTGAACAGGAACGGCGCTTCAAGATCCGTCTCGTTGTACGGGTTGTAGTACTTGCCGTACCAGTCCGGGACCGGATAGTTGAAGAACTCCTTCAGACGCTGATTGAACTGGTCGGCGCCCATGGCCTTCACCACCCAGGCCACGTCGGCAGGCTCCAGCCACTGATAATGCCAGCCGCTGCCTTCGATGAATCCGTGATTTTCCTGCGTGGGGTCGAAGTTGGCTACCCAGCCGCCATCGGCCTTGCGCGGGCGGAAGAAGCCATCGGCGCTATCGAAGACGTTGCGGTAGTACAGCGCGCGATCGTAGAGCGTTTTGGCGTCGCCGGTTTTGCCAAGATCCTCAGCCAGGCGATACAACGAGGCGTAGGCGATGGCATCCTCTTGAAGCTGCGAGACCGAACCGTAGCCCACCTTGTCATCCGGCACGTAGTGAATTTTGTTGATCCAGTCGATGCCCTCCTCGCCGGCGTAGGGATGGCCGGGGCCAGCAGCCTCGGTGGCGTCTTTGTACATGCCCTCCCAGCCAGCCTTCATGTCAAAGCCGTGCAGGCCATCCAGCCAGGCCGTGGCCAGCGCCACGGTCAGCGGACTGCCCGCCATCACGTTGGTATACAGATTGATCTGCGGCCAGCGCCCTACCCAGCCGCCCTGCTGGTACATCAGCACCACGGACTGCGCCATGTCTTCCATGCGCCGCGGCTCAATCATCGCCAGCAGCGGAATCTGGCTGCGGTAGATATCCCAGCCCGAGTAGTTGGCGTAGACAGCATGGCCCGGCGGAGCGGTGTGGATCTTGCCGTCGAAGCCCAGGTAGCGGCCGTCCGCGTCGCTGAACAGGCTGGGCATCAGCAGGGAGTGATAGAGCGCCGTATAGAAGACGGTGCGCTGCGCCGCCGTTCCTCCGGAGACCGCAATCGTGCCCAGCTCCCGATTCCAGGCCGCGTCGGCCTCGCCGCGAATCGTGGCGAAGTCCTTGCCGGCGGCTTCGCTCTTCATGTTGTTCTCCGCGCCGGCAGGATCAACATAGGAGATGGCGATCTTCACCGTGACCGTCTGAGCGTGGGCCGCGGACGGCCAGCTTGTGTAAGCCCCGATCCACCCGTCATGCTCAGACTGCTCAGCCGTGCGGCTGCTCGCAGCAACGCTTCCCGAGCGGCCGTACTTCGGCCCGGTCCATGTTCCGTAAGACGAAAACGGCTTGCTGAAGGTCATGACAAAATAGACTTTGTAGCTCTGCCGGTTGCCGCAAAACGCGCGGTCTTCCACGTAACCCTCAATCCGCCTGTCGCCCACGATTCGCACAGAGGCGCCCGTCACGTAGTTCTCCGAGTGGCTGATGGGGAGCAGGATGTTCGCCGGCTGATTGGCTGGAAATGTAAATCGAGCGATACCGGTGTGATCCGTGGCGCTCAGCTCGGCATTGATGTTCCACTCCAGCAGGCGCACCTGGTAGTAGCCCGGCTTGGCGCTCTCCATCGCGTGCGAGTACGGCGACGAGAAGTCTCGTTTCGTGGTGTGGATTGGTCCGGTGGTTGCCGTAAAGAAGACGTCGCCTTCATTCGGACATCCCACGCCGCTCATGTGGGTCATGCTGAATCCGCCCATGAAAGGGTCGGCATAGTGGTAACCATAACCGTGCTCTTCGGTATCCGGGCTGAGCTGCACCATGCCAAAGGGCGTGGTGGCGCCGGGAAACAGATTGATGCCCCCTCCGGGACCGGCGCCCGTCCCCAGGATCGGATCCACACTGGCAGCGGGGCCGGAAGAAACGGCGGGCCCAGACGAAGAAGCTTGCGCCGAGGCGAAGGAGATGAACGCCACAAGCACCATGAGTGCGGTGACAAATTCTTTGGAGCGGGACAAGAAGGTCTTGAAAAGGATTGCAGTGGAACGGAAAGACGTCTTCATCGGCTGGATTCTCCTGTGTGGACTCCTCGATCGGGGATCCCCTGCAAGAATACTCCAAACTCTGCGCACGCCAGCCTGAACCCAGGTCAGAGCGTTCCTCTCCTGTCCTATCCTCGTACGGAATATCCTGCGTCAACAGCCAGGAGAGCAAAGCCTATGGACTCACACTGCCCATGACTTGCCGAAGCCGGACCGCTCCTGTCCTGGCGGCGCCAAACAGAAGACCTCTGGCGCGGGAACAGCCTCGATGAGGATTTGTCACAGACGGATTCTACGCGCTCAACCGGACCGTGCCCGCTGTAGCTCTGTCCCAGGCTCTCGCTCTCCCTTGAGCGCCTATCCAGCCGTTTCCGTCTCGCGCAGATGCTTCAACCAGGTCAGAAGCTGATCAATCTCCGTCTGCGAGTGCAGATAGTAGCGGGCCTTGGTCCGCTTCTTCTTGCCGATGCGGACCGCAACCACCTCACCCTCCAGACCAAAGGCATCTTCGTCGTTCTCGTCGTCGCCCAGATACAGCACCCGGTTGCAGCCCAGGCGGTCCCACTCGGCGGCCACGGCGTCGGCTTTGGTGGGCGCGCCATCGGCGACAAGGTTCACCACCTTCTTTCCTCCGAAGGCCCGAACCTCATTCAACTTGGCCACCGCGGCGGCGATTCGGCGCAGCGACTGCGCGGGCCGCGAGGACTGGCGATAATGCACCGCCAGAGACGATCCCTTGTCCTCCACCCAGACGCCGGGAAGGTCACCAATCTCGGCTTCCAGCATCCTCTTCCAGTGCTTGATGCGGAGGTCTTCGTGCTTCCGGCCGTCCGCCTGAGCCCCATGGTTGCCAAAGATGCCGGCCAGGGGAATGCCCTTCAACCGATGGAGAACATCTTCTCGCTTCCTGCCCGAGACGACAATGCACGGATAGAGCGACGCCACGCGCCTGAGCAGTCTTCGCGTGGAGCCGCGCATCCGCGCCATGCGGGGGTTGTCCACGATGGGAGCCAGCGTGCCGTCGAAGTCAAAGGCGCAGAGCGTACGATCCTGGGCCAGCCGCTTCACCACCGGTAGAGATGTCTTGGATAGGAGATACTTCATGGTCAGAGGTTGGCGCCCACGGGCATACGTTCCGCCAGGCGCCCGGATAGCCGCTCCTGGCTGCGCAGGTGCGCGGCATCCACAAGCATCTTTCCCGCCCACCGATAGACATTGAACCGGCTAATCATGGAACGCATCGCCTGCATGCGGTCTAGCTGCTCTTCCTCGGGCATGGAAAGCGCGGCGGCCAGGGCGTCGCTGCTCTTTACCAGATCGTATGGATTCACAATCAACGCTTCGGTCAGCTCCTGCGCCGCTCCCGTAAACTCACTCAGAATGAGAACGCCACGCAGGTCCGTGCGCGCGGCCACAAACTCCTTGGCCACCAGATTCATGCCGTCGTGCAGGCTGCTCACGTAACAAAGATCCGCGGCGCGATAGTAGCGGAAGACCTCAGGCGGCTCATGATGAGAACGCAGCAGCACCACGGGACGATAGTCCTCCGCGCCGAATCGATCGTTGATCCGCTTGGCCAGCAGTTCAACCGCCTCATTCAGATCCCTGTACCGAGTGATCTTTGTGCGGCTGGGCTCCGCGAGCTGAACAAAGGTAAAGCGTCCACGGAACTTCGGATAGCGGTCAAGCAGCATCTCCACCGCCGCCAGGCGCTCTTCAATCCCTTTGGTATAGTCCAGCCGGTCAACGCCAAGCCCAAGCAGCGCGTCCGGCTTCAAGCCAAGTTCCTGGAAAACTCTAGCCCGGCACTCTCCAGGCTCGGGCGACATCTCCGCCCAGTGGACGGGCCACTCCAGGGAGATCGGGTAGGGCCGGACCAGCGTCCTTTGCCCGTGCATGATCACCGCATTCTGCTCTCTGTCGCGTCTGGTCTCCAGGTAGCGGTCCACCGAATCCAGAAAGTTGTTGCAATGGAGCTGCGTGTGGAAGCCAATGATGCTGCTGCCCAGCAGCCCTTCCAGGATTTCGTTGTGCCAGGGGCAGATGCCCATGCGCTCCGCGTTCGGCCAAGGGATGTGCCAGAAGGCGATGATGGTCGCCGCCGGCATGCGCTTCCGAATCATGGCCGGCGCCAGCGCAAAGTGGTAGTCCTCCACCATGATGATGGGATCCTCCGAGTCCACCTCCTCGCACACCGCGTCAGAGAACTTCTGATTCACCTGCTTGTAGTACTCCCAATCTTCCGCGCGGAAGGTGGGACGGGTGTGGGCGATGTGGCATAGCGGCCACAACCCCTCATTGGAGAAGCCGTAATAATGCCCCTGCTGCTCCTCTTCGCTCAGCCAGATGCGGCGTATGTGGTAAGACTCTTCCTCCGGTGGAACCCGCACGTGATCGCTGCGATCCACCGTCTCTCGATCGGCGTTTCCGCTGCCATGGGCAACCCAAACGCCGGAGCAGGCGCGCATGATCGGCTCCAGCGCCGTCACCAGACCGCTGGCCGGATGCTGCACTTCGATCCCGCCATCTTCGCCTCGAATATGGCTATAGGGTTCGCGATTCGCCAGAATCACGATCTTCTCGCCATGCAGATTGCGATTCAGAATCTGTCTCAGCCGGTCCGCCGTCCACTGTCCGGGCAGATCCTCGCGCTCGTCGGCCATGCGCGCAATCAGCTCGCGCACATCGCTCAGGATGGGCTGAAACTCGCGCGGCTGTTTTTTGCCTCCGCCGTGCAGCAGCTTGCGCACCTCCGTGCTCCAGTCGTCGCGGACCCGCCGGGCAACCAGCAGCGGAACGCCGAAGGCCAGCACCGCGAGAAAACCGAAGACAATCAGCAGAAAGGTCTGGGCTCTCGCCTCGCGGCGCTGAATGTAGCTCAGGTCATGGGCAAGAATCACAAAGCCCAGAATCTGCCCCTGCATGATCACCGGCATGGCCGCAACGTACACCCGCCCGGTCGGCAGCGTGGCGATGGTGCTCCACTGCTGGAGCTTTGGATTCGTGTCTCCAGCGGCGGTGCCCGCGGCGCGCACCCAGGCTCCCAAAGCCTGGCAGCGAAAGACCTCGGGAAGGTCCGGCGTCATGGACCGGGTTGTCAAATCAACATTGCAGGCCGCCACTCCAATCACGTGCTGATTGCGATCAATGGCCAGCAAGCGATTCTTCAGGCCATCGGGATCGTACCAGGCATCGGCCAGCGACCGCGTCGCGCTCACCATCGCAAGCCGCGCATGCTCACTGACGTCTCGCTCAAACCATTCGCGCGTTGTGGTCTGCACCACTCCGGACACTGTCCAGGTCAACAACGCAAGGGCTACCAGCAGGCCGAGGATGAACCTCGCCAATCGCGTCATGTTTCTATTATATAAATGGGACTGATGAGCCTGCCCGGGAAAATGCGAATTGAAGACCTTGGACTGATCGGAAACTGTCAGTTCTCTGCATTAATACACAAGAGCGGCGAAATTGTCTGGTGCTGTTTGCCTCGCTTCGACTCCGAACCCATCTTTTCCACTCTGTTGGATGAGGAAGAGGGCGGCGCCTTTCGCATCGGGCCGGCCAACGGTGAGATGGGTACACAAGCCTATGTGCCCAACACCAACATCCTGGAAACCACCTTCCATACGGACACGGGATCCTTCAAAATCATCGACTTCGCTCCCCGTTTCCTGCACTATGACCGCACCTTCCGGCCCAAGCAGTTGTATCGGATCCTGGAGCCGATCTCCGGCGCGCCGCGTATCGAGATCGTCTGCGCGCCAAAGCTGGGATGGTCAAAGAGTAAGCCGAAGACGGTCGAAGGCTCCCACCACCTGCGCTTTGAAGGATTCGATACCGAACTGCGGCTGACAACAGACATCTCTCTCTCCTACCTGAACGGCAGGCCCTTCACGCTCACCGGCCGCCAGCACATGATTCTGGCCTGGGGAGCGCCCATTGAAGAACCCGTCGCCCCGTTGTGCGAACGGTTCCTGAATGAGACCACCCGCTACTGGCAACGATGGGTGAAGCAGTGCGAAATTCCACCCATGTTCCAGAAAGAGGTGATCCGCTCAGCGCTGGCGCTGAAGCTCCATTGCTTTGAAGACACTGGAGCCATCATCGCCGCCATGACCACCTCCATCCCGGAGTCGCCCGAGGGCGGCCGCACCTGGGACTATCGCTACTGCTGGCTGCGCGACTCCTACTATGTGCTCAGCGCCTTCGGGTTGCTCGGCCAGTTTGAAGAACGCGAGCAGTTCGTCCAGTACCTTCTGAATGTGGCCGGAGGCGCTCCGGACCTGAACCTTGCGCCTCTCTATCGGGTCGATGGCTCCAGCAACCTGGACGAATCCATCCTTGAACATTGGGCGGGGTACAACGGCATCAAGCCGGTGCGAATCGGAAACGGCGCCGCGCTGCACTCTCAGAACGACATCTTTGGAGAGATGGTCATGGCGTTGGCGCCGGTCTTTCTGGATGAGCGCATGAGCGCGGAGCGCTCGCCCGCGGCCCTGCGGTTGATGGAAGGATTGGCGCGCAAGGCCATCTCCGTCTCCGGCAAGCCCGATGCCGGCATCTGGGAGTACCGCACCGAATGGCAGCCGCAGACCTTCTCGAACCTCATGTGCTGGGCCGCGGCGGACCGCATGGGCAAGATCGCCGATCTCCATGCGCCGGAACACGCCGCCGAGTTTCATGCCGCCGCCGATCGCATCCATGCCGAGGTTCTGGCCAACTCATGGAACGCAAAGCTCAACAGCTTCGTTGGTCACTACGGCGGCGAGGACCTGGATGCTTCGCTGCTGCAGATGGTTCAGTTGCGCTTTCTTCCTTCCGGCGATCCAAGGATCGTCAGCACCATCGAGAAGATCCATAAAGACCTGGCGCTCGGCGACTGGCTGCAGCGCTATAGCTTGAACGACGGATTCGGCAAACCCTCCGTCGCCTTTGTCATCTGCGCCTTCTGGCTGATTGAGGCGCTGGCCGCCATCGGCCGGCAGGCGGACGCCAGAGCAGTCTTCCAGCGCATCTATGCAACGCTGTCGCCCCTCGGCCTACTGGCTGAGGACTACGATCCAAGAGAGAAGCGCATGTGGGGCAACTTCCCCCAGACCTACTCTCACGTCGGCCTGATTCACGCCGCCTTCGCCGCCTCACCCCGTTGGGCGGAGGTGCTGTAGAGCACCTTCCTGGTTGCTGGGCGGTCCGGAGCGACGAGCGGCGGCGTTTTCCGCCAAAGAAAAAGGTGATCGCACACTCCGTCGGGGTAGCCAGTGACAGGATAAATTCTATTGCGTTCACAGATATGGTCTGCCGGCTCGGTAATCCTCGGCGGCTTTCTATCTGATAATAATTGATTTATACATCAATTTAGCCTTGATAACGCAGTCAGATTGATATATAAATCAATAAATGAAGACCCTCCAGGAACTTGGCGAAGCAGTGGGAACCGCGCGGCGGGAACTACGCCTGAAGCAGAAGGATGTCGCCGCTCAGGCTGGGATCACGCCGGAATCGCTTTTGCGGTTTGAACGCGGACAGGTCTCTGAGTTCGGCTCCCGCAAGCTTCTGGCCGTGCTTGCGGTCCTCGGAATGGAGATCGACTTTGTGAAGACCGGCACATCCGGGTCGCTCGACGAACTCAGGCGCGAACGAGGCCGTGAGTGAAGCTTTCCGTGTATCTCCTCGGGCGTGAGGTGGCCGTTCTAGAGTCCGTCGGCGACTTCAAGAGTGTGCTTACTTACCTGCCGGAAGCGGCCGCGGACGACTTCGTATCCCTCACCATGCCGGTGCGTACGGAGTCCTGGGTGTGGGATGACCAGCTTCCCCCGGTCTTCCAGATGAACCTGCCGGAGGGATACCTTCTTCAGATCCTGCAGGAACAATTCGGCCCTCATATCGGCGCAAGCCCGCTCGCCCTCCTGTCGGTCGTCGGCAGAAACATGGTGGGCCGCATTCAGGTGGCTGCCGCCGGGGCGCGGTTGGATGAACCCGCCAAGCCCATGGAAGTGGCCGATCTGCTGCAAGGGGATAACTCAGAAGAGGCCTTCGCGGAACTTGTACGCCGGCACGCGGCCAGCGGCGTCTCTGGCATCTTGCCAAAGTTTCTGGACACTCAGGAAGAGAGCCGCCGGAAAACCGAACGGCGCGGCAAGCAATTCGGCCTCCACCAGAAAGCAACCCTGCTTACGCGCCGCCACATCATCAAGGGTTCTTCAGGCAGGCTGCCCTTTGCCGCACTGAATGAATACCTGTGCATGCAGGTTCTCGGGAGGGTGCTTCCCAGTGCAACGGCAGAAGTCTCTCGAGACGGCAATGCGTTGGTTGTCCATCGCTTCGACGTAGACGACGCGGGGCAGCCGCTATGGGGGATGGAGGATTTTTGCGCTCTGCTGGGCTTGCGCCCGGCACAAAAGTACGAAACAACATGGGAACGCATCGCACGGGCCGTCCGGGATCACGTTCCGGGCCACCGCCAGTATGAAACCTTCCGGCGCCTGGCGGCGATCCTCCTGCTGACCTACGCCCTGCGCAATGCGGACTGTCACGCAAAGAATATCGCTCTGCTGTACACGTCACGGGCCGATGTGCATCTCTCTCCCGCCTATGACTTCCTCACCACGAGCGTGTATGCCGGCTACCAGCACAACCCGCCCGGAATCTCGTTTGGCGGCAAGAAGACATGGATGCCCGGCAAAAATCTTTCGAAGTTCATCGCCGCCACCTTCGGCATACCCGTCCGGGAACAATCCGAGATGGTCGAACGCATCAGCAGCGCGGTCGCCGAAACAGCTCCCGCTGTTCACGCCAGGATGTCCGAGCTTCCAGAGTTCAGGGATACGGGGAAGCGAATGCTGCTGGCCTGGCAAGAGGGAGTGGCAGGTCTTCGAGATCGCCGCATCTATTCCGTCGGAGGCTGGCCGGCGAGCAGTGTCTTCGCAGGCATCTCCGATGCTCCGCCACTCAAATCGCCTCGATCTTTCATCGGCAGGTCTCCCTTGCTCGGCAGCCGATCCAAGGCGTCAGGGAAGAGATCCTGATCCGCGAGGAACCGGGAACGTGTCTCGGCTCGGCCGGATGGAAGGCCCCGGTTTTCATCTACGCGTGGAAGCCGTGTTGAACACGCTCACCGAGGACGTCCTGAAATCCAGCGAGATCGAAGGTTATAGCATCTTCAGTGTAGGTGTAGACCGCCGCCCCGACCTTGATGGGCGTCTTCCCCAAACCGGGATCCCCGGCAGGCTTGCCTGTTGGGGTGGAATAAAAACGCCACAGCAAGCTCCCTTGGGAAAACCCATCAACGCGGAAAAGCTATCATCCCCGTCGCCCCATCCTCTGCGCCCATGCGCAAACCTTACTCGCCGGCCATCGCCTCCCGCGCCGGCGCGCCTTCAAAGTACTGCTCGATCTCCTCCAGCGTCTTTCCTTTGGTCTCAGGAAGGAAAAACAACGCCGTGACAAAATAGACCACTCCAAAACCGGCAAAGAGCAGGAACATCGAAGAGTAACCGTGCTGACTCACCACGGGCAGAAAGATCACCGCCAGCGTGGTTGACACCATCTGGTTGATCACCAGGGCAAAACTCATTCCCATCGAGCGGATTCGAGTCGGCATCAACTCGGAGAGCGCCAGCCAGACGCACACTCCGGGGCCAAGCGCGTAGAAGCCGATGAAGCTGAACAGCGCCAGCGCCACTGCCTCGCCATACTGCGTACTGGGTATCTGCCCGATCCGCGCCCGTTCGATCTTCAGCGGGGCGGTCTGCGCGGCCTTGACATCGGCAAACGGATTCTTGAAGAACGCATCCACGGAGTTCGCCGGCACCGTCCCCGCGCGCGTAATGTGAATCGGCGCCGCTCCCTTGTCATCCGAGCGCACATAGGTGGTCTCGCCGGTGAACCCGCCATAGGAGTAAATCACAGCCAGCGAAGCGTGCTGGGCAAGCGCTTCACTGCTGTTGAAGCCGCTACCGGCCAGCAGCTTTGCCGCCGTCGCGGGGTCAAAGCGCAGCGTCAGCTCCTGGCCTGGCCCCACCATGGACTGCACCGCGCTCCTGCACTCCATCTCGGACCGCTCCGTATGCCAGAACATGCCAGCCACCACCAGCATCGAGATCGTCACGCCCGTGGTTCCCAGAATCAACAGGAACCTGCGGCCTCTTTTGTCCACCAGCAGGATGCCGACCACCGTCATCAGGAAGTTCACCATGGTGAACAGCACATAGCCCCAATGCGAGGCGAGGTCGGAAAGACCGCTCTGCAGCAGGATGCTGGTGTTGAACCCGATGATCGAGTTGACCCCGGTGGCCGTGTTGCAGAACAGGATCACGCAGGCCAGCAGAAATGGGACCACATACTTCCGCCGCAGCAGCGAGCCCTCCGCGTGC
Organism: Acidobacteriota bacterium; assembly: GCA_021819585.1. Taxonomy (GTDB): domain Bacteria; phylum Acidobacteriota; class Terriglobia; order Terriglobales; family Acidobacteriaceae; genus Granulicella. The sequence goes on along the minus strand of JAKAQS010000063.1, from coordinate 6,369 downwards.
TTGTTGGCATTCCGCTCATTGGCGATGGCCTGCATCTCGGCAAACTCAAGCTCCGCCCCTGCCGCCGAACGCGAGCGCAGCAGCGAACTCATAGCCCGCTCGTGTCTTCCCTTGAGAAACAGCCAGCGTGGAGACTCGCCCACAAACAGGCTGCCCAGCACAAACAACACTCCCGGCGGCAGTGAGATCCAGAAGATGCGCCGCCAGGCCTGATCCTCGACGTGAAACAGCGTGGCCGCGCCGGCCCGCGCCGCCACCGCCTGCACGTGATAGCTGTAATAGATGCCGATCAGCGCCGCCGCCACAATGCCGAAGGTACATAGCCACTGGAAGATCCCCGTCCCTTTGCCGCGCGAGGAAGAGGTCAGGCACTCGGCCAGGTAAAGCGGCACCACCACGCCCACAAACCCGGCGCTGGAGCCCTGCAGCAGACGCCCCAGAAACAACGGCCCATAGCCGTGCGAGAGCGCAATCATCGGAATGCTGATCACAAACACCAGGCCGCTCAGCGCCATCATCGGCTTGCGCCCCATCCAGTCCGCCAGCAGACCGGCAAAGATGGTGGAGAGCACACTGCCCAGCAGCACCGCCGCCACAATCACCGAGAGCTGCTCCGCGCTCAGCCCGGAGGTCGCCTCCAGATACGGCAGCGCCCCGCCGATGATGCCTACATCCACGCCGTACAGAAGTCCGCCCAGCCCCGCAACGGAGAGCAGCAGCAGGTTATAGGCCCTCCGGTTGCCGTTCTGCTCCTCACTACCCCTTGGCCCAGTCGGTACAGCGCAAGATCCATGGCTCATCGTCTATCGTTTCTCCTGAAATGTTGAGTGGTCTTCTCCCGTCAAACGCATCCCGAGTCACTACAGTCCCAAGCTGCGGCCATTTGGAGTCAGCGCCGCAGATGCGGCAAAAGCCGCAGTGCATTCTCCCTGTACACCTTGCGCAGCACATCCTCCGGCAGATCAAGCCCGTAGATGCACCACCGCCCCTGCCCGGAAGCATGGGTGGGATACGCAAAGTACTCATCTTCCGTCTCCAGAAACCTGTAATAGAGCCTGTACATCTCCTCTTCCGGCGTCAAATCCGCGCCAAACAGAATCCGGTCCGCAAAGCGTAAAAAGAACCTTCGCGCCGAGTAAGGCTGCCGGCCCAGCTCGGAGGCCCGGGCGCTGATGTCCACCAGCACATTCGGGCAGGTTTCCAGCATTCTGGAGACTCGTTCCAGATCCTCACTGTTCTCCGCGATGTGCGCTCCCACAAAGGTGGTTCGCGGATGCCGCCGGAACACCCGATCCCTCTGCTCCAACAGATCGTTCTTGCCGTACTGGCTGCCATGGAAGCCCCAATCCGGATGCGCCGCCAGCTCCTCATAGCGCTCGTTGTCGCCATCGATGGGCAGAAAAAAAGCCTCCGGATCCCCGATATGCACCATCACCGGAACCCCCAGCTCGCCGGCCCGCTCAAAGATCGGCGCCAGCCGCTCGTCGTCCACGCGCACCAGCCCGCCGCCGGCGTCGCGGACCGTCAAGCCCAGATCCTTCCAGATCTTGAAGCCCACCGCCCCTGCCTCCACCAGCCGCTCCAGCCGCTCCACGCTGCGAGCCACAAAGACCTTAAAATCCCCATCCACTCCGTCCCAGTCCATCCATCCAATCGTCGAGAAGCGGCGCGCATCCGCCTTGCGATAACGCTCCATCATCGCCAGCGCCTCCTCGCCCACCTTCATGGTGATGTTCACCATGTGCTCGATCCCGCAGGCGTCCATCACCCGCAGCACCTGCGCCGGATCCTGCGCATCCAGATGATTGTGATAGTCAATCACTGGAAACCGCGGCAGCCTCACCTCATGCTGTGCCGTCTTCAACATGCTGCGCGGATGAAACTCGCTCAGGGGAAGCGTCACCTGCGCCTTGGCCTGCACCATGGCCACAAACTTGTCCTCCTGCTCTTCCGCTCTCTTGTCAGCCCCTTGCATCATCCTCTCCTTGCCTTCGAATGCCATCTTTCGCCGCCGCTCCTGCCGTCCACAGCCGGCATCTCTGCCGCCTGCGCAAGGGCGCGGTCCACCCTTGGACTGCATCATGCTGGAAGCGCCGCGCAAGCCTCCAGCTCAAAGTTTCCAGACGCGAATCAGAAGGCTTGGCCGCATCTCTCGCAACCTTCCCCGCTCTGCGGCGCTGCCCGCGGATCCAGCGCCGGCGCCCGTCCACGCGGTTGCGCCAAGACCCTTATACTATCAGCGCTGCTCCAGCATCATCCGCGGCCTGACGCCGGCCCTTGCAGGCGCCGCCGCGGAAGCGCGCGAAGCAGGCACATTTCCGCCGCTCGATTCCACCCCTGACGGCTCCGGCCTTTTCCTGGCCCACTCCAGGGAAAGCGCAGGTCTTCTCACCCGCCGCCGTGCAATCAGCCGGTAGCTTTCACACCCGCCGGGCTGGAAGCTAAAATCGCCATGGACACTTGCTCTTGCCTTAACCGCTGGAGCGGAGTGGCCTCCCCATACACGCACGCTGAAGCTACCTTCGCACCGCCTACCAAGGATCCCCATGAGCATCTTCGCCGTCAAACCGCTCGACGTTGTCATCGCCGGCGAAACCAACCTTGATCTCATCCTGCCGGGCCTGCCCGAAGCACTCCCGGTGGAAGTAGAGATCCTGGCCTCCAACTTCCACATGACCCTGGGCGGATCCTCTTCGATCCTGGCCCATAACCTCTCGCTTCTGGGCGCCCGCGTCGGGTTCGCCTCTCTGCTGGGCGACGACGCCATGGGAGAGATCGCCCTCACCTACCTGGCCGAGTCCGGCCTCGATACCTCTCTCATCGCTCGCCGCGCCAACACCAGGACCGGGGTCACGGTCGTGTTGCCGCACGGCGCCCGGCGTCACATGCTCACCTACCCCGGCGTCACGGAGCAGATCGCGGTCTCCGATCTCGACCCCTCGCTGCTGGTCTCCGCCCGCCACTTCCATCTCTCCTCGCTCTTCCTCCAGACCGGCCTCCACGCCGGCCTGCCCCAACTCTTTGACCACCTCCGCCGCTCCGGCCTCACCCTCTCGCTGGACACCAACGATGACCCCTCCGGCCTTTGGAGCGGCGTCCTCCCCATCTTGCTGGACAAGATCGATCTGCTTCTGCCCAACGAAGTGGAGGTTCAAAAGATCGCCGGCCGTCCCTCGCTGGAGGCAGCGCTGGACGCGCTCGCTCTTCGCGTCCCGCTCATCGTGGTCAAATGCGGAGCACGGGGAGCCCTGGTCCAGCGCGGATCCCAGCGCGACTGGGTCACTCCCATCCCCATCGACCCCAAGGACGTCATCGATACCCTCGGCGCGGGCGACAGCTTCAACGCCGGCTTCCTCCGCGCCTGGCTCGACGGCCAGGACCCGTTGCGCGCCGCGGCCTTCGGCAACCTCGCCGGCGCTCTCTCCACGCTGCGCCCCGGCGGCGTAGAAGCCTTTCGCGACGCGACCCTGCGCAACTCCTTCTTCTCCCGCCACCAGACCGATGCGTCGCCTGGCTACTTCAGGTAGGCTCGCACCAGATCGATCAGGTCCTCGGCCAGCTCTGTCGAGGCCACAGGGTTCTTCCCCGGCGACAGCATGTGCAGGCGGATATGGTCCTCCAGCACCTCGGCCATCAGGCTATTGATGCCTCCGCGCACATTGGCCAGCAACATCAGCGTGTCGGCGCAGTGCTCCTTCTCGGTCAGCGAGCGCTCAATGGCGTCCACCTGGCCGCGGATCCTGCGAATGCGGGCGATCAGCTTCTGCTGCTCCCTGTTCTGCTCCTCTTTGGACTCGACCGCCATCGCGACCATCCCTTCTCGCCTCCTGCAGCCAAAGTCTCCCGCTGGTCAGGCTGCAAACTTCTCCGCGCTCCTGGCGGATATTCCACCGAGACTAGCATAGAACAGCCCAGAAACTCCTCAGGGCGGCTCTGGATTTGATGAACCAACGCCCGTGTCTCAAGTGGCGCTGCATGGAGACGCCCGTCCATTGCTTCCCATGCACCCTGGGCGCCTTGCCCGCCGCGATTACGCGTACCAGCGCAACGGAACGGCCAATGCCTTCTGCGGCGTGGAACGCAGGGCAGGCGTACCTTTCACCAAGGCGACGCCCACCCGCTCATCGCCCGAGTTTGCCGGCTTCATCCGGGGGAACACCGTGCGCAGCCTTACGGAACCCGCCACGGAGCAGTCGCTGCTGCGCGGTGTGGCCCACGGGATTGCCGATTTTGCGGCTACCCAGATGAGGGAGCCGATCGACTCCGCCGCGCTGACGGCTCGGCAGGTGCTGGAAGACGTGCAGGCCGGCCTGCATGAGGCCATTGCCGGCGACACAATTCTCAAGAACTATTCCGTAGAAACCCGAAAGCGCTCGCCGCCGTCATCAAGTTGCTCATGGATGACGCGCTCACCCACGCGCTGAACCTGGTGCATGCCCGCATGGGCGAGTGGATCAAGACGAACCCGAAACGCTCGATGGCGAGGCCCAAAAGGCGCTGGCCGCCGTTCTGCCTTCCCGCGCATCTCCGTCGAACAGGTTAGAGCATTTCTCCTGTAGGTGTAGCTGGGGTCTCGACACCGATGGGCGTTTTCCACCAATGAAAACGCCACCGCACGCCCCTTCCTGGATGCCCAACAACAGGAGAAATGCTCTAGTCCTCCCGGTCAGAACCACGCGCCTCATCTCGTGCATGCTGACGTTGCTATCGATGCTGACAGCGCCATCGGTCTGGAAGACGCTCATCTCCGGCCATTGACGCAGCGTGCAATAGATCGCTTCGGCCATCGAATCCTTGGGGCGCAACGACTCCTTCAACACCGGCAGCTTGCGCAGCTCCGTCGGTGGCCTTCACTTCGAATACAGCCCTCCACTTGTGTTCAGGCTTGGCTTCGCGTTGAAGCTGCCGAACGTCAGGCCCTCGCCGGAGGCAATGTATTCCTTCATCCTGGCCGACATCTGCCGCGCAATATCGGGATATTGTTCCACCACGTTGTTCATCTCCTGTGGATCTTTCGCCAGGTTGTAGAGTTGCGGCTTGTATATGCTGAGCGGCGCTCCGGGAAAAGCGTGAAACTGATCCTGCTGCGCTTCCGGCTTCCAGATCTCGGAGTAGCTCCACTCTTTGGTGCGTACCGCTCCCACCCAGCCGTAGGTCTGCACCACGCAGTCGCGGATGGAGCGGGTCTCGTCCGTCACCAGGGGCCAAACGTCGGCTCCGGTCACGCGCGCCGGCGGTTCCAACCCCAGCAGATGAAGCAGCGTGGGCATTACGTCGGGAACCTGCACGAAGCCGTCCACCTTCTTGCCCGAGCCTTCGCCTCCCGGAACTCGGATCATGAGCGGAATATGCGTAACCTGTCCACGCAGCTTGTCCGGCCCCTTCAGAAACTGGCCGTGCTCGCCCAGCATGGCGCCATGGTCTGACATGAACACCACCACCGAGTTCTCAAACAATCCCAACTGCTCGATCGTGTCCAGCACCTTGCCGACCCAGTAGTCGACGTCCGTCACAGCGCCTGCGTAGTTCGCCCGAAATCTCGCCTTGATCTCGCTGGAAAGAGGAACCGTATCATAAGGAGGCTCGATGAAGCTGGGGTTCTGGGCGTTCGGCATGTACTTCTCCAGGAAGCGCCGGGGTGGATCCCATGGCTCATGGGAGTTGAATGACTCCAGGTGCAGGTAGAACGGCCGCTCGCCGTGGTTTTCGTTCAGCCAGCGGATGCCCTCTTGCATGACAATCTGCGTGACCGATTCTCCGTGCCGCTTCCATTTGTTGCGGTTGGCCTTGTATTGGCTCAGTTGCGCGTGCAGTCCGGGAAAGCGCGCCAGGTACTCCGCCGAAACCAGGTCGCTCACATCCAGAAGTTTGTGCGGCGATGTGCCGTAGGAGTCCCATTCCAGGCCTCGCACCCACCTCCAGCTTTCAAACCCGCGCTGAAAGTTTTGGCTGGGCTTGAATTCGTGATAGAGGCTACTGATGATCGTGTTGATGTAGCCCGATGCCCGCAGCGTCTCGCTCAGCGTCACATCCTCGTTGTAAAGCGCGTGCCACCCCGGCAGTTGAACGTTGGCGTGCTGGGGAAAATAATAAAAGGGAATCACGCGCCTTCCCGTGTAGAGCGTACGCCGGATGACGATGGTGGGCATACCCTCCGGATACGCATCGTTGAAGACCACCGCGTTCTGCGCAAAGCGGTCCAGATTGGGCGTCTCCAGGTTCTCCAGCCACTTGGGCCCGTAGCAGGCCAGATTGTCGTGGCGAAATGTGTCGCTCACAATCACGATCAGGTTCAGGTTATTGCCTTGCTGCCGGGGAGGCGGCACGTACACCGATCCACACTCCTGGCTCGGCTGGGCGGCTTGGCTT
>JAKAQS010000312.1 GCA_021819585.1 Acidobacteriota bacterium | reverse complement strand
TGAGCGGGCAGTAACGGGGCGCGGCTGGATTCAGCAGGTCTTTGCGCGATAACCGAATCGACAGAGAGATTCCAAGGAGCAACCCTTGGCGCGGCTCAAAGAGTGCGTCAGGCGCTCTGCGGGAGGCTGTCGAGTTGAGAAGATGAAAGGGATCAGCGGCGCTGGTTGGCTTGCTTCTTCTGGGTGTCCATAAAGCGGCGGACGCGGTCCAGAGTGCGCGCCTTACCAAAGACCACCATGCTCTCGACCAGTGGAGGGCTGGAGGTGCTGCCGGTCAGGATGGCGCGCAGCAGCATGAAGTTTTCCTTCACGGACCACTGTTTCGCCTCTCCCAGCGTCTTCAGCGATGACTCGATGGCTTCCGCTTCCCAAGCGGTCGCCTCCAGAGCGGTCAGTTGCTCCGCGATAAAGGCCACGGACTCCTCAAAGGTCCGCTTCTTCGGCAGCCAGACGGGCTCTGGAGGGAGAATATTGTCGGCAAAGAAGAAGCCGGTCATGTCCCCGAACTGGCCCAGAATTTCCATGCGGGACTGGACCAGAGGAGCAATGGCGCGGATGTAGCTATCGGAGAGGATGGTGACGCGCAGAGCGGTGAAGAACTCCTCGGGGGTCAGCTTGCGCAGATACTCTCCGTTGAGCCACTTCAGCTTGACCAGATCAAAGACGGGCCCTCCCAGAGAGATGCGGCGGAAGTCAAACTTTTCCAGCATCTCGGCCAGGGAGAAGATGTCGCCTTCCTTGGTGTTGAGGCCCCTGGAGACGATCTCCTGCTCGGTGGGCTGGGCCATGCCGCCTCCCAGCAGACCGAGGAAGTTGAGCATGGCCTGCGGGAGGTAACCGGACTGTTGGTAAAAGACCAGTGAGACCGGATTCTTGCGCTTGGAGATCTTGGACTTGTCCGTGTTGCGCAGCAGGGGCATGTGCCAGAAGCGAGGCAGCTCCCAGCCGAAGGCGGCGTAGAGCAGGACATGCTTGGGGGTGGAGGAGATCCACTCTTCCGCGCGTATCACGTCGGTGATGCGCATCAGGTGGTCGTCGACGACGTTGGCCAGATGATAGGTGGGGAAGCCGTCGGATTTGAGCAGAACCTGGTCATCGACGTTATTGTGGTCGAAGGTGATGGGGCCGCGGAGTTCGTCGCTAAAGGTGGTGGACTGGTTCTCCGGGACCTTGAGGCGCACGGTATAGGGCCGGCCCTCGGCGAGGTAGGCGTCGATCTGGGCCTGGGTGAGATGGCGGTGAGCGCCGTTGTACCGGGGTGGAACCTTGGCCGCGATCTGCTGCCGGCGCATGGCCTCGAGCTCCTCGGCGGTCTCAAAGGAGCGATAGGCATGGCCGTTGGCCAGCAGGATCTCCGCGTGCTCCCGGTAGATCGCTGTTCGCTCGGACTGGCGATAGGGCCCATAGGGTCCGCCGACGTCCGGGCCCTCGTCCCAGGTGAGGCCCACCCAGCGCAGGGAGTCGAAGATCATCTGCTCGGAGGTGGGAACGAAGCGGGTGCGGTCGGTATCTTCAATGCGCAGGATGAACTGGCCTGAATGCTGGCGGGCATAGATGTAGTTGAGCAGGCCGATGTAGGCGGTGCCAACGTGGGGGTCGCCGGTGGGCGAGGGGGCGATGCGGACACGGATGGGAGCGGCTTCTTGCGTAGAGAGATGCAGGTTCACAGGGGCCTTGGATGTCATAGAGATGACAGACCCATGTTAACAGCTTGACGGGTTGCGGCCGCGCAGACGCTTATGGATGGGGCGGCGGAGGCGGCGGGTTGAAGTGCGTGGGAGGAGGTGGATAGTTTACCGGAGGGGGTGGATAGGGTTGCAGGCCGCCATAGAAGGGAGGGGCTGGGATGACCCGCCACTCGGAAAAGGCGAGGATGCAGGCCACGATGATCCAACCGAAGGCCGGAACCAGGATGAGCAGAGACAGCGGTCCGGCGAGGCCGGCTTTGGTGAAGATCCGCCAGAAGAGGTAGACCGCGAAGGCAACGATGCAGAGCCCGAAGAGCATGAAGATGCCCATCATGCCGGCGATGGCGCTGCTGAGCTGGTTGATCTGATTCGGGTCCATGACCGCCTCCGCGAAAGCTGAAAAGAGAGATGAGACGAATGTATCAGGAGATCGGCTCCAGGTTCGCCGATGCCCGCTCGGAATGGGATCTGCGGACGGGAATCAGGTCAGATCATCCGTATCAAAGGACGGCAACTTACGGCCCAACGCGCTGAGATTGAGCGGCTCGGAGACAGCGGCCAGGGCTGCATCCACCTCAGCTTCGTCGGGAACCTCGGCGTGGACGGCCATCTTCTTGAGCTCGCTGGGTGGGCCTATGGACTCCAGCAGGACGACGACATGCGCCACCGCCGTGCCATCCTGGGGAAGGCCCTCGGGGGTTTTGCCCTTGATACTGACGTTGTTGACATCGATGCCCAGCAGGTCGGCGACGCGCTCGCGCATCTCTCCGGCCAACGGAACGATCTTGGGCCGATGCATGATCAATACGCAGTCGATGTTGACGATTTTGAAGCCCACCAGTGCGATCTCTTCCAGGGCGGTTTTGAGGAAAACCGTAGAATCGGCTCCCTTCCACTTTGGGTCCGTGGGTGGGAAAAAAGTGCCGATATCGCCGGCCGAGACGGCGCCGAGAAGTGCGTCCGTGATGGCATGGAGGAGCAGATCGCCGTCGGAGTGGCCCGCAAATCCCTCCGGATGGTCGATCTTGAGACCGCCCAGAACCAGAGGGATGCCTTTCTCGAAGGCGTGAGAGTCAAAGCCGAGGCCGATGCGCAAGCTCATTGCAGATGATCATAAAGCAGGAACGACGGATTCGATACCCCACTTCAGTCGCCAATCGTTCCCGAAGACGGAGATCCGGCGGCAAAGCCGTGGGTTGACGTGGACGGGAATCCTCACCCTGCCAGGTAGAACTCGGCGATTCTGAGGTCTCCGGGTTGGGTGACCTTGAAGTTGCGTGGATTGCCCGGGACGACAAAGACGGGAATGTTGGCGCGCTCCAGAAGGCTGGCCTCATCGGTTCCGGTAAAGCCGTCGGCGGCAGCCTCGGCGAAGGCGCGCCGCAGCAAAGGGATGCGCGCCCCCTGCGGGGTCTGGGCCAGCACGATGAGTTCCCGGGGGATGGTTGCCGTGACCAGAGCCCCGTCAGCGGTGCGCTCCACCTGCTTGATGGTGTCGATGGCCGGGGTTCCGACGATGGCGGCCCCATGCTTTTCGATGGCGTCGACGATGTGGTCGATGGTAGTGCGATCAATCAGCGGTCGAACCGCGTCATGAACCAGAACGATATCCGCGCCGGCGGCGCCGGCCCCGGTGCTAGGGATGGCAGCCAAGGCGTTGGCGACAGATTCCTGACGGGAGTCGCCGCCGGTGACCAGGTGGACCTTCTCCAGAAGGCGATGTTCGGCGATCATGGCCTGCACGCGCTCCCGCTCCGGCTCGCGGACTGCCACGTAGACGGCGCTGACACGAGGCACAGCAAGAAACGCGCGCAGGGAGTGAATCAGGATGGGGAGCCCGCGAAGTTCGAGAAACTGCTTGGAGACGCCTCCGGAGGTATGCGCCATTCGGGTGCCGATGCCTGCGGCCGGGATGATGACAAAGACGGACATGGGTACCGCAGTATAGCTTAAAAGAAAGACGGGAGTTCTGG
>JAKAQS010000062.1 GCA_021819585.1 Acidobacteriota bacterium | reverse complement strand
TATTACACGGTGAAAGCCAAATTGAACGTTAAACCCAACCGGCCCGGTCAGGGTGGGTGATCGGGCCGACGCCGGAGCGGTTGGACTCATGCAATTCGTCTTGCACGGCCGGAACGTTGAGGCTTGCCGAACCGTCCAAGACGCTATTGGCTGGATGAACTACTTTGCCGGGGTCTCTTTTTTGCCGGCCGCCTTCCTGGCGGTCTTGGAAGCGGCTTTGCGGCGTTCCTCCCAGCGGCGTTTCATCGCGTCAGCGATCCGTTTGCGACCCTCTGGGCTCAGATTGCGCCTCTTGCGCCGCACTCGCGGAGTGGCTGTCGTTGCCGCCACTGCGGCTGCTCGCGCCGCGTTGGTGCTTCCCTTGGGGCGCCCACGGCGCGGCTTCTCTGCAACAGCGCCCTCATCCAAACCGATAAGTACTGCGCGCGCCTGCTGCAACGAGGCAATCTTGGCGTCAATTTCAGCGATAATCTTACGAACGTCCATCCGTTAGTCCCTCTCCAGTGTTGCCGATCTCATGAAAATCATCTTGAATTGTCCGCAACGCCCTCAATTTTATAATTATGCCTCCTAAACGCGCAAATGGATTTACATTGTTTTTGGGAAAAACCTGGAAGAGTGGGTTCACGGGAAAGGTCAGTGAGAAGCCCTGCGGATGGCAGTGATCTTGCCCATTGGGCCATTTCGTGCAGGAATCAGGAGGTGATCCCTTGCGGCAAAGACTGCCGTCGATAAGATGATCCCGCAACTTGCGCAAATAGCTGACGGGACGCGGACTTGAGGCTTTCCAGTGCTAGACTCGAAGCGATGCGGTCGATTCCAGCGCGGCTATGGGCTCTTTCACTCCTTTCTGCTCTTTTGCAGATCGTGCCTTTTCCCATCGCTGGCCCCGTTCCTTTGTGGCGAAGGATATTTTGCTGGTTCTGCCTGACGCCTCTGCTGGCCGCTCTGCTGCATCGTGATCAGAGAGGCAAATCTCTGAAACTCCTTCAGGGAACGCTCCTCGGCTATGCCCAGGGTGTTCTGTGGTATGCGGGAAACTGCTACTGGATCTACCGGACGATGCACCTCTATGGAGATATTCCGCGGCTTCCGTCCCTGGGAATTCTTCTTCTTTTTTCCCTTTACCTGGGGCTTTATACAGCGCTTTTTGGCTCTTTGGTCACCGTGCTGGGTTGCAGATACTCGCGAAACCAGGTTCTTTGCGCCGTTCCGTTTTTATGGGTTGCCGTAGAGCTGGCGCGCGGCCGCATCACGGGATTTCCCTGGGATCTGCTGGGTTATACGCAGATCGATAATCTCTTTTTCACCCGGCTGGCGCCGTGGACCGGAGTGATGGGATTATCTTTTGCCGTTGCGGCGGGAAATGCGCTGTGGCTGCTTCGGCCAGAGATGGGGATGAAAAACCTTTCAGGCGGTGGATCGAGCGGACGAGGACACTACCCCTCCTTCAAGTTTGCGGGAGCGGCGGTGGCCGCTCTTGTCGCAGTGGTTGCGACGGTCGTGACCGTGGAGGGAGCGCACAGCGTAGCCGAGCCGGCTCCGGAGGCGGCCACGCTGCTGCAGGAAGACCTGGGAGTAGGAAGTGAGGCTTCCGCGGAAACCGAGAGCAAGCAGCAGATGCTCGCTTCATTCTCGCAGCTTAGCCGGAAACCTACCTATCCCATCACGGACAGGGAGCACAAGCTTTACGCAACCCAACTGGGGCAGCCGGCGCGGATCATCATTTGGCCGGAGGCTCCGACGGATTTTGTGGACACCGATCCGATGCTGCGTAACACAATAGGGAAGCTGGCGGTTGAGACAAAGGCTGCGGTGATTGTGAATGATATTACGTTGGCTGGATATAAAGACGGTCAACCCAGGCTTTATAACTCCGCCAGCTTCTTCCGTCCCGACGGATCGTATGCGGGCCGCTACGACAAAATGCATCTGGTGCCTTTTGGGGAATATGTGCCCTACAAGCCAGTCTTTTTCTTTACCGGCAATCTCCTCGACGGCCTGCTCTTTGTTCCGGGAGTTCACCGCACGGTCTTTATGACTGATGCTCGGGAGTATGGCGTCTTTATCTGTTACGAGTCCATCTTTGGCGACGAACTAAGGCATTTTCCCATGGAGGGGGCTCAGGTGCTGGTGAACATCTCGGACGATGGTTGGTATGGAGACACCAGCGCGCCGTGGGAGCATCTGGATATGGTTCGGATGCGCGCCATCGAGAATCATCGCTGGCTGTTGCGCGCCACCAACACGGGAGTGACGGCGGTGATTGATCCTCAGGGGCGCGTCATAAGAACGATTCCGCGCCATGTTCGCGCCTCCGTACAGGTTCCTTTTGGCTTTTGCAACGATATCACCTTCTACAGCCGCCATGGAGACTGGTTTGCATGGCTTTGCGCCCTGGTAACCTCCATGCTGGTACTGGTGGGAGAAAGGCCAGCCCGGCCGGCCGGCTCAACGGGGAGTTAGCGTCGCATCCGAACCCCAGGTAAACTATACCCATGCTGAGTGATCTTGAGTTTTCCTACTCCCCGGTTCGCGAGAAAGTGCGTGAACTGCGGGAGTATCTTTGACGCCCCCCGCCTGAAATCCGAGTTGGCTTCTGTCGAGAAGAAGATCTCCGACCCTTCTATCTGGGCTGACGCGGCAAAGTCTCAGCCGCTGATGCGCGAGCGCAAGCGGCTGGAGACGCTGCTGGCCGAGGAGGCGGAGTTGGAGCGGCGATCCCAGGACATTGAAGCTTACTTCGATCTCGCTCGTGAGGGTGAAGACACCGAAGCCGATCTGAAGCGTGAGATTCCTGCGCTGCTGGAGTTTGCCGAGAAGCTGGAGTCCAGAACCATGCTGAGCGGAGAGACGGATCCGCTGCCTGCGATTGTCACCGTGCATCCGGGTGCTGGAGGCACCGAGAGCCAGGACTGGGCCGAAATGTTGATGCGAATGTACCTTCGCTGGGGCGAGCGCCAGGGCTTCAAGGTCGAGATCAACGAGATCCAGGATGGCGATGAGGCCGGCATCAAGTCAGCTACCTTCACCATCGCCGGCGATTTTGCCTTTGGGCTGCTGAGCGGAGAGACGGGTGTGCATCGCCTGGTGCGCATCTCGCCGTTCGATTCCGCAAAACGCCGCCACACCAGCTTTGCCAGCGTGTTCGTCTCTCCGGAGATCGACGATACCATCGTCATCGATATCAAACCCGAGGATCTCCGCATCGACACCTATCGCTCCGGAGGTAAGGGTGGCCAGCATGTGAACACGACCGACTCCGCTGTCCGCATCACCCATATTCCTACAGGGATTGTGACCGGTTGTCAGAACGAGCGTTCCCAGCACAAGAACAAGGATCGGGCCATGAAGATGATGCGGTCCAAGCTCTATGAGTACGAACTGGAAAAGAAGAAGGAAGTTAGCCGCAAGCTGGAGGACTCCAAACTCGACATCAAGTTCGGCTCCCAGATTCGCAGTTATGTTTTGCAGCCTTACCGAATGGCCAAGGACTTGCGCACGCGGGTGGAGGTCGGGGATGTGGATAAGGTTCTGGACGGAGATCTTGAGCCTTTTATTCGGGGCTATCTGCGGATGCGGAGAGAGGGCGGGATCCCGGCGCCGGTGGCCGAGGACGAAGCGTAGGGCCGCTTCTGAGCGGGAGTGCGCTGTGAAGAAGGCGTCGCGGAGTTCGCGCTGGGGAAGAGTTCCGTGGGGGCTCAGAATAATGACACGGAGGCCGCTTCTGCCTCATTCCATGGCCCGTCGGCCCTCCAACGCACGGGTCATGGTCACCTGGTCGGCATACTCGATATCGCTTCCCGCAGGAACGCCGGTTGCAATCCGGCTGATGTGCAGCAGCGGATAGCGCTTGCGCGCTTCATCGGCGATATAGTGCGCCGTCGCTTCGCCCTCCATGGTGGGCGAAGTCGCCAGAATCAGCTCCTCGGCGCCCTCCAGGCGCGGCCATAGGTTGGCCAGGCGGAGATGCTCTGGACCAACCCCGTTAACCGGTGAGATCGTCCCATGCAGCACATGATAGAGGCCGTTGAAGCTGCCTGTCTTTTCGATGGCGTTGATGCTGGTCGGCTCCTCGACGGCGCAGATGAGATGTGGATTGCGCGCCGGGTGGGAGCAGAAGGCGCAGGGGTCGGTCTCGGTGATGTGATTGCACAGCGAACAGAGGCGGAGCTTGGCGCGCAAGCGGAGAATCGCCTCGGAGAGCGCCTGAGCATCGCCGCTGGGTGCGCGGAGAAGGTGAAAGGCAAAGCGCTGCGCCGACTTGGTTCCCACCCCCGGGAGTTTGCGGAGTTCCTCGATGAGTCTCTCCATGGCGTCTGCATAGCGTGTCGCCATGGCTAGAACCCAGGGAGGCCAAGGCTCCCAATGATGCCGGCCGCGCTGGACTTGGCGGCGTCATCCGCTTTGTGGACACAGGCGTTGACAGCAGCGACGATCAGGTCTTCCAGCAGGGTGAGATCAGAGGCTGCGGCCTGGGCCGCGGAGGGTGCGATGGTAAGGCTTAGCAGCTCCTTGCGACCGTTCATGCGAGCCTTAACGGCTCCTCCGCCTGCCTCGGCCTCGACGATGGAGCCGGCCAGGCGTTGATCGATTGCCTGTTGCATCTGCTGCGCCTGGGCGAACATCTCCTGCATCTTGTTTACGTCAATTTCCATAAGCTTCGATTGGCCTCTTGGTGTCGGGTCTGTTTCTACGGCTGATGCTGCATGGCTGCGGGCGGCTTTTGCTGCGCATCCAGCCTGCAAGATAGGTTGAACTCTTCATCCGCCGGTCAGGGCGCCGAGCCCTGTACGCTGCTCAGATGCTCGCCGAGTTTGGCACGCCGCTCCTCACTCCTTCTCTCGCAGGTCGAGGATGTTGCTGATCTCGGCGGAGAATAATCGTTGGGCCTCTTGAACCATTGGATGGTTCCTGGCCATCTCGGCGACGGACCCCGGGGCGGCCGCGCGAGGCTTGCGGGCTTTGCCGCCCGGGGCCGTGGCTGCGGGGATGAGTTTAAAGCTGAGGGCGCCGGAGGCGGCGCTACGGAGCGCCGCCTGGAGAATGCGCTCCGCGTCGCTGTTGATGACCAGTGGCAGTATAGTGGCCGAGACCGGGACGTGAATCTCCAGGGTTTGGCCGTTCCGTATGAGGGTGGAGTCCTCTATCTGCTCGGAGGCGGACTGCTGGCCTTTGACGGCGGCCAGAGCGCAGACGAGGGCTGTCTGCAAAGCGTCCGGAGGAGGGTCGCTCGCCGGCGAGACTGGGCAGGAGATGTCTTCAGTGGCAGCCTGCCCCGAAACCAACTGCGGGCCTGCATGAGGGAGTGAGATGGTCTCAGATTGCAGATCTTCCTGAAAGGAGCCGCGAAGGGACGGCGAGGCGGCGGAAAGAGGCTCATCGGCCAGTGCCAGGGAGCCGGACGTGATGGCGGAGGCTCCGGAACGAGCGCCGGCGTCCTGAACGGCTTTGGCCGGAGGACTGAAGATCGCATCCGCGGCAGCCGGCCGGGAGCTTACCGGGGCCGCTGGAGAGCCTGTCGCGGCCCGCGTCGTGCCGGCCGTTTTGCCCGCCGGTCCCGGTTGGTCGCCAAGCGACGACAGAGTGCCGGCGGCCGCTGGAGAAGACTCGATCCTGCCCGTCCAGGGTGAGGAGGCGGGAGGCGAACTTGCCGCGGCAGACGCCGAAGGCCGGGCCGTGGACGCTGAGGCGCCGGGGAGGCCGGTTGGCTTGGCGCCCAGTTGGCCCAGGATCTCCTCAATCGGCAGCAAACGCTGCACATGGACCAGTTTGAGCAGACCCAACTCCAGATGGAAACGCTGTTCCTGGCGGTAGCCCAGCTCGTCAAAGGTGCGCAGCACGATGGCGAGGAAGCGGGATAGGTCTTCCTCCGTGAAGAGGGCTGCGGAGCGGGCGGCGCGGCTGCGCTCTTCCGGGGAGATCTGGAGTAGATCGGCGGCGATTCCGGTGGCTTCGTCTCCCGGGGCGGGATGGGTGACCTTGGCGACGACGGCGTTGCGCAGGTAGCGAACGAACTGACGAGCTACTTGCGGTGCTCCGTTGCCAGCATCCAGCAGGCGGCCGGCGATGGAGAGAACCTCCGCTGAGTTGCCTGCGTGAACCGCCTCCAGAATCTGCTCGTAGACCATGTTGGAGACCGAGCCCATGAGCTCTCGCACCTGGCCGATCTCCAGATGCGGCCGGAGTGCCGAGGCTCCGTCCTCTCCGGCGGCTGCCGGCACAAGCTGCGCCGAGGCGATGGCCTGGTCCATGATGGAGAGGGCGTCGCGCATGGAACCGTCGCCCGCTTCGGCGAGCAGGGTCAGGGTAGCGTCATCGACTTCGATCTTCTCCTGATTGGCGATGGAACGAAGCTGGCCGATGATGTCGTCGAGGCGGACGGCGTGAAAGCTGAAGTGCTGGCAGCGCGAGCGGATGGTCTGCGGGATGTCTTCCGGCTGGGTAGTGGCGAACATGAAGATGGCCCAATCCGGGGGCTCTTCAAGGGTCTTGAGCAGGGCGTTCCAGGCGGCATCGGTGATCTGGTGGGCCTCGTCGAGGATGATGATGCGGTACTTGCTCTTGTTGGTGGGCCGGGTCTGGATCTTGGCGGTGAGCAGCCGTGCGTCGTCAATGCCGCGGTTGGTGGCGGCATCGATCTCCTCGACGTCAAAGGAATGAGACTCCTCAAAGATGGAGATCTCCTGGCGGGAGGCGGAGGAGATCTCCCGGCAGTTGACGCAGTTGCGGCAGGGTTCCTGAGTGGGACGCTCCGCGGAGCCAGCCGGAGTGGTACAGTTGAGCGCCGCTGCAAGGATGCGCGCGATGGTGGTCTTGCCGATGCCGCGATGACCACTGAAGATGTAGCCGTGAGCGATGCGATGCTGCGTCAGGGCGTTGAGCAAGGTGCGGGTGACGTGGTCCTGCCCGACGACGTCAGAGAAGAGCTGGGGGCGGTACTTGCGGGCTAAGACTTGGTAGGCCATCGTCGAAGGGTCCTGACGATGTCGATTGTATCGCCCGGAGGTGTGGAGCAATCAGCGCGGAGCGAAGACCTGGCGTCTCCGGCAACGGAGGGGCCTGGAAGCCGAGGGCAAGGCTTCGTAGCTACTCCACTTCCGGGCCGGCTCGTCGTTCGCCGAGAGTCTTCGCCGGGGCCCGGATCAGGTTCATCGCTGCCGGGGCAGGAAGGATTCATGGAAGCGATGAGGTTTCCACTCCGGGGAGATCCCGGCCCATTCAGGATTGGCGCTTTTTGCGGGAGCCCTTGCGCGTCCGGCGTCTGAGTTCTTCATCAGAGAACATGGTGCCGCGGCATTGCGGAGCTTGGCAGAAACAGTCTGCGCTTTGGTCGTCGGAGTCGTACAGATTGTACTCGTAGAGCAGCTCTTCGTTGGCGGCGATGTCGCGGATGGCGCGGATGTAGACCCGGCCATTGGACTCTTCGGTTTGGCAGTTGGGGTCGCAGGAGTGGTTCAGAAACATCGCCGTGCCGAAGCCGTCAATCACCTCGCCCTGATCGCCAAAGCCGAAGAGATAGGTGACAGGCCGGTCCGCGTAGCGCTGGTCAGCCTCCTGCTTGGAGATGCGGGGTCCATCGTACTCCAGGATGCGGCGGCCTTTGGGGATCGGGTCCAGGGTGTAGCAGCCAGCGGCATGGATGGAGGAAGAACGGATCAGGAGGCGGGGACGGCGGATGGTGCGGCTCGGCATGGGTTGGAGTATAGCAAGAGGGTGGCCGCGGTCGCTGCATCTGGGGCTATCCCAGCCGGCCAGGATGTCGTCTAATAGATACATGCTGAGGATGTGTAGGCTGAGAGGGTTGGTGTCGGTTGCCGCTGGTTTGGGGCTGGTGTTCGCCTGGCAGGTGGCGCGCGCCCAGCCGCAGGGTGGATGCACATTTACCGATGCGAATGGCAAAACCGTCTTCTGGCCGAACTGCCAGCCTCCCAGTACGAACCAGTCGCAGAGTGGAAGCGCCCAGCCGCAGAGTCAAGCTCCGGCTACCGGATCCAGTGCCGCCAAAAGCTTCCCCTACCCGGGAGAAACGCCGAGTCCGAGCACTCCGGGTAGTCAGCCAGGAAGTAGAGGCGCCGGGCAGACACCGGCTGCTTCACGCTTTCCGTTTCCCGGAGATAATTCCAGCGGAGGCGCTCAGCCGTCGGCAGCGTCCAACCCTTCCAACAATGGACCCATGCAGGGTTCAGGAAGCTCGGGTTCGGGAAGTTCGGGTTCAGGTGGTTCAAGCAGCAGCTCCAGTAGTGATGCGGCTCCCGCGGGTCCAGTGGGCGATGGGGATACAGACCCGGCGGCGGCTGCGGCGGCGGCGCGCAGAGCGGCCTGGATGAAGAAGGAGCAGGGCGGAATCGACTTCCACCAGACGAGGGTTCAACGCGAGGTGGAAGATCTGAAGGTCGCCGCGTTTTACGAGGATAGCGGCAACTACAGGGGAGCGTATCTCCGGGCACGCGATGCGGTTTCGATCGACGACGATGACGCTCAGGCGCATTTGGCTCTGGCAGAGGCTGCGCGGCGGCTGGGCAAACTCGATGAGGCGGAGGCCCAGTACAAGAAGTGTCTGACCATGGATCCGGTGCCCAAGGTAAAGAAGGCAGCCCAGCGAGCACTCAAGGAGATGACCAACGGAGGTTAAGAGTGGGTTGGCACGCTGGTCTTTTTCTCAGCGCCCCACCGGAAGGCTACTTCAAGGGACGGAGCAGGAAAGCAGGCGTGCCGGTGGGAATAGGACGCGGAAGGGGCTTGCCCCGGCGGTCTGCTGGTGAAGTGGGCGAGAGCGTGGATTTGGCTCTGCTGTCGCCGCCGGCCCGGTTTCCTACGTTGTTCCCAATTGCGGGCCGGCCGTTGTCACCGCTGGAGGATGCTGCGGCGCCGTTCTCTTCGGCCTTGGCCATCTGGATCTCTTCGCTCAGATCCTCTTCCACGTTAACGAACTTCCGCAAATAGCGGAGCGGCTCTTCCGCCAGCGCCATCTCGCGCAGGTGGTAGCGCCAGGCGTCACGGCGCGCGGAGCGGCGGATGAAGCCTTTGCGTTGCACCGTCTGGATGGTGCCGTCCGGCCTGGGGCGCTGAAAGGTCTGGGCGGGGACGGCAAAGGTGATCTCTTCACCGGCCTTCCAAAAGGCATGGGCGAATTCATGGGAGAACAAGAGCGCGTAGTAGCGGCGCTGTTGATCGAGGAGGGTGAGTGCCGCTTCAGCGCTGATCCAGGGAAGGCCAAGCCGGCTGGTGTACCAGCGGCGGAACTCAAAGCCGTTGCTGCGCGCACGGCCCACAACGATCGTGAGTAGTTCCAGGCGGGTCATGGAGCCAAGGGATCCGGGGTCGAAATTACCCCACCAGTTTACTCCCTGGATAGAGGCTGAGACTTAGGCTGCCGATTTTGGCGGATCGATGACCAGACTACTCGCCGTAGCGGGTCTCCTTGCGGATACGCTCACGCAGAGCATCGGTGGTCTCGGGCGGGAGATTGGAGGCCGGGGCCAGTTGGGCGTGGCGCTTTTGCCACAGGCGCAACAGGACAAGGATGAGCACGGCGCCCAGCAGAAGAAAGGCGAATGGGCCCACCCAGGCGACATCGTCAAAACCACCGCGCACCGGCTCGGCTAACACCGTGGGGCCGTACTTGGCTACGAAGAACTTGAAGATGCCGGCATCGGAGGCTCCAGCGTTGAGCTGGGCACGGAGGTCCGCGATCTCCGCCGTGGAGTTGGGGCAGCCCACATGGTTGCACTCCAGCAGGATCTCGCTGCAGCCGCAGGTACACATCAGGTCATGGCCCAGGCGTTGGAAGCGCGCCGAAGGCGAAGTGGCGCCAAGCATGGTAAAGGCAGCGAAGACGACGAGCAGAAGCTGCAGCGAGCGTTTATACATGAGGGCCCTCGGGCGAGCTTAAAGGAGAGGGTGTCCGCTGCAGGTTGCCACCGAGAGCCAGATCCGGGGGGACCGGGAGGGGGGCCTCAAGGCGCTGGGAGGAGGGTTGAAGCTTTGGAACCAGGGCGATAAAGGTACCGAAGACCACAACCACCAGACCCATCCAGATCCAGTTGACCAGCGGATTGATGAAGAACTTGATGATGGGCTTGTCGTTGTCCGGGTTGGCGCCCTCGAAGACCACGTAGAGGTCGTTCTCCAGGGTGGAGTGAATGGCCACGACGGTGGCGGGCTGAGCGTGATCGGTGTTGACGAAATAGACGCGGCGCTCCGGGGCAAGGCGCACGATCTTCTTCCCGTTGCGGAAGACGTCCAGCAGAGCGAACTCGGAGTCATAGTTGGGGTTGGAGTCCTGGGAGTAGCTCTGGCAGACGATCTTGTAACCGTCCAGGTTGATCGAGTCGCCAAAGCTCATCTCAGCTTCTTTGGACTGGTTGAAGGCGGAGCCGGCCAGGCCGATGAACATCAGCACGATGCCAAAGTGAACCAGATAACCGCCATAACGCCGCGTGTTGCGGCGGGTGAGCAGGATGGTGGACTCGATCAGGTTCTTGCCTGTCTGGGTTCTGACGACATTGGCACCGCGCAGGAACTCGGCGGCGATGGCGGTTATAACCCCTACGCTGAGCGAGATGCATACCAGGGCATAGATGTTGGATGTCACGGCGCCGTCAGCCTGGGTAGCGCTGGACCAGGGGCGCACACCGGCGACGATGAGGACGATGGCCGTAACAATGAGGGAGATGCAGGGGATGATAAAGTTGCGGCGGATGGCGCGCAGCGAGGTGGATCGCCAGGCCAGCAGCGGGCCCACTCCGGTAAGGAAGAGAAGGAAGATGCCGATGGGAACCGCTACGCGGTTATAGAAGGGAGCTCCCATAGTGACCTTGGAGCCCTGAACGTACTCGGAGAGCACCGGAAAGAGCGTTCCCCAGAGAACGGTGAAGCAGGCCGCCAACAGGACGAGGTTGTTGAACAGGAAGGAACTCTCGCGGGAGACCAGCGATTCGAGATGATTTTCCGCACGGAGATGGTCGCGATTATAGAGAAAGGTGAAGATGCAGACTGCCGCGACGATGACCAGGAACCAGATGAACCAGTTGCCGATGGAGCTCTGCGCAAAGGCATGAACGGAGCTCACCAGGCCGGAGCGCGTCAGCAGCGTTCCCAGGATGGTGAGCATGAACGTGACAAAGATCAGCCATACGTTCCAGGTCTTCATCATGCCGCGCTTCTCCTGCATCATCACCGAATGCAGGAAGGCGGTGCCGGTGAGCCAGGGCATCAGCGATGCGTTCTCCACCGGATCCCATCCCCAGTATCCGCCCCACCCCAGGACGGCGTAAGCCCAATGCATGCCGAGAAGGATGCCGCAGGTAAGAAAGAGCCATGTGACCATGGTCCAGCGGCGGGTAATCGCGATCCACTTCTCACCGGGGTAGCGCATCATCAGCGCTCCCAGCGCAAACGCGAAGGGAACGGAGAAGCCAACGTAGCCGAGATACAGCATGGGCGGATGGATGACCATCTCCGCATACTGGAGCAGCGGATTGAGGCCGAATCCGTCCGCCGGCGCCACGCCGCCCGGAACGATGGCGAAGGGCGGGGCGACAAAGACCACCAGCAGCAGGAAGAAGATCTGAACGCCGGCCAGAATGGTGGAGGCGTAGGCGTGCAGGGTGATGTCGGTCTTGTGGCGCAAGCGAAGGACGAAGCCGTATCCGGTGAGCAGCCACGCCCACAGAAGCAGGGAGCCCTCCTGCCCCGACCAGAGCGCAGAGAACTTGTAGTACCAGGCAAGATCACGGCTGGTGTGGTGAAGGATGTAGTCGACAGAGAAGTCGTTGGTGAAGGCGGCCCAGATCAGAGCGAAGGCGGCGCAGGATACGGCGATAAAACTGGCAATCCCCGCGCGGCGAGAGGTTTCACGAATGCGTTCCGGAGCCACGGCAAGAGCTCGTCCACCGGCGATGGCCCACAAAGAGAAACCACCTGCCAGAAACACATAGATGGAGAGCCCCAGAGCCAGGAGAAGAGAGGCGCTGCCGAAAAACGGCATAGGGTGGGACATGGATGGACACTTCCTTCAACAGTTATTCTCTCAGAATCCGGACAGGTACGGAATACGCCCAGAGACGAACTCGTAAGCCCAAGGCCAGAATAGAGTTCGGCGGCTGTAGGGATCGTGATTGAGGTCACAGAAGAGGATCCATGGCTCGATGGGGCCATGTGCTGCCGCGTTGCATCCTTGGCGATAGTGGATAGAAATGGAGGGTTGCGGCTTGGCGATCAGGTTGTCGCCGAGCCGTGCAGTTCAAGCAGAGCCTGAACCCGGGAGAGAAGGCTTTCTGGAAGCAAAGGTTTCACACGGAAGTCCACATTCAGGTCTCTATACTCTCCTTGCGCTTCGGCCAGGCCGCTTATGACCAGCACAGGGAGGTGGGGGGCGAAGACCCGCAACTGAGTGACGAACTCCGCGCCGCTAAGGCTCGGCATGATGTGATCGGTGATGACCAGATCGATGTCGCCCGGAAAGTTCTGGCGGCGAAGCTGATCGAGAGCCCGTTCTGGGTTGAGAACAGCAATCACGACGTAGCCGGCACGCCGCAAGATGGTCTGACGGGTTGCAGCCTGGATGGGATTGTCGTCGATGAGGAGCAGGGTGTGAGACATGGATGTTTCCGGATTTTCTTAGGAAGTTCAGCACAGCGCCGAAGCAAACTGCCTCTCAGCATTCAAAAGGCTGATTTCACCAAGCGGGACCAGAAGGATGCCGATGCGGAGGATGTGACGCCCGGCATTTGCGGCTGATCTTCCTGGCAAAGTCCTGGCGCCCTGGGTCTGGAGCGATGGAGAAAGCCCGACGAGCCGGTGGGATGCAGGAAACATCCTGGAAGGTTGTTCCCGGCGGGTCTAGCCAGGAAAGGGGAGAAGCAACCTGTTTCACTTCGCTTCAATTTTCTTTACGTTGCTTCACCCCCTTCGGTTTCTTGGCGGGGAGCAGAGAGAAAGTTCTTCACATGGGTCTTGGAAGCGTCTTGCGATAATGACAGTATGGCTCGTCGCGTGATCAAGCAGTATGAGTTCCTGCGCAAGATTGGCTCAGGCGGAAGCGGAGTCGTGTTTCTGGCCAACGACACGCTGCTGCAGCGGCCGGTAGTGCTGAAACTGCTCCGACGCGGGACGCAGACGCCCGAACAGGTGCGGGCGACGCAACTGCGGGAGGCACGGATGGCTTCGGCGCTGGACCACCCCAACGTATGCGCCATCTACGAGGCAGGCGAGGAGGACAATGAAGCCTACATCGTGATGCAGTATGTGCCGGGCAAGAGCCTGGACAAGGTGATTGCGGAGGGGCCGGCAAGCGTGCAACTGGTGCTCTCCAGCGGAATGCAGATGGCTGATGGCCTGTCCGCGGCCCATGCTCTGGGAATCTTCCATCGTGATCTCAAGCCGGCCAACGTGATGCTGACCGACGGCGGCCTGATCAAGATCCTGGACTTTGGCCTGGCGCGGCAGTTGAAGCGTGATCATGTGGACTTCGATCCCTCGCTGGCGACACAGCCGGTGACGCCGGCCCTGGCAGGGGCAACCTATACGGCGCGCGGCGGAACGATTGCCTACATGGCTCCGGAGCAGTTCGTGACAGGGCAGTCGAGCGTGCAGAGCGACATCTTTGCCCTGGGGCTGATCCTTTATGAGATGGTCAGCGGCCGACACCCCTTTCATCGGCCCGATGCGCAGGAGATCCAGAGCATCCGCGCCATTCAGTATGCCGCGCCTCCGCCGCTGCGGGAGATTGTGCCTGACATCCCGGTGGAGTTGGAGAGTGCGATTCTGCGTTGCCTGGAGAAGCAGCCCGCGGAGCGGTATGCCTCGGCTGGGGAGCTGCGAGAGGGGTTGAAGACGATTGTGAAGTCGTTGCAGTTGGATACCATGTTGACGCCCGGCGAGGGAGCTGTCCAGATGGCCCTGGCGCAACGGCTGGATATGGAGCGGCCGGAGGAGGAGAAACGAACCACCGGGGTTCTTTCGATGCTGGCGGAGCGTTTTCGCGATAGCGCGGCGGCCACCGTGTTCAAAGGGCCGAATATCGTCGTGCTCCCCTTTGCAAACCTCGGTTCCGGCTCGGCCGAGCCAAGTGAGCCCGGGCTGCGGCCCACCCGCGACGCCGGGCAATTTTACGGCCATGCTCTTGCGGATGCTCTAGCGGCACGGTTGGCCAAGGTGCCATCCCTGGTGGTGCGGCCATCCAGTGTTCTGATGGAGATACCCGCACGTCAACTGGATCCTCTCGGCATTGGGCGAAAGCTGATGGTGGACTTTGTTTTGGCGGGAAGTTTTCTGCGCGGCCGGAGCGGCTTTGATCTCAACTGGCAATTGCTGGACGTCAAGGGACAGAGCGTACGGACGGGCGGCGCCATCCGGGTGTCGAGCTTTGACCTGATCGCCGTCCAGACCGAGATCTGTGATGAGGTCTTTGCCGAACTCAATGGATTTGGTGGGCTGCAAGTCGGTTCCCCGGGACCGGCCAGCGTGCCTTCACTGGGCGACTCGGTCTCCGAGGAGTATCTGCAGGCGCGCGCGCTGCTGAGCTCCTTCATGTCGCGCACCGGGAACAAGGATGAATTGGATCGGGCCAGAGAGCTCTTTGAGCGCGTCGTGCGGCAGGATCCCGGATATGCTCCGGGCTGGTCCGGCCGCGGGATCACGCAACTTCAGTACGCGCGCCATGGCCTGGGCGGACAGATGCATATCCTGGAGGCTCGCCGGTCGTTCGATCGCGCGCTGGAGCGTGACTCTTCGTCGGTGGAGGCGAATCTCTATCGGGTGTACATGTTGCTGAGCCGCGGTGAAAAGGAGAGCGCGCGGCATGGAATTGAGCGGCTGCTCCAGACTGCGGCCAATGATTGGAATGTACACCTTGTGGCCGGCTTGACCCTACGCATCGATGGACTGTATGAGGAGGCGCTGAATCAGTTTCACACCGCCCTGCAGCTCAATCCGTCCAATGCGGCCCTGATCTATAACCATCGGGCGCGCGTGTATCAGTATCAGAACCAGCTTGAGTTGGCGGGCGATGAGATCGAGAAGGGATTGACCCTGGAGCCGCGCCAGCCGCTGCTGCGAATCTCCAAAGGCTATCAGCAAATGCGCCTGGGGCAACTGGAGAAGGCGATTCAGACCCTGGAGCAGGTGACCCGGGATGACTCGACGCTGCGCATCGTCTTTCCAACCATCGCGATGTGTTATGTGCAACTGGGCGATCGCAAGCGAGCGGCTGAGTTCATTCTGGAAGAGACGCTTGCCGCGGCGGAGGCCGATAGTGAGATGGCCTATCGTCTGGCCACCTACTTTGCCGTCGAGGGAGATGCATCGGAAGCGTTGCACTGGCTGCGTCGCGCCATCTATCTGGGCAACGAGAACTACCCATGGTTCAGCATCAATCCGGCATGGCGCGGAATGGCGGAGAATCCGGACTTTCAACGCGCGCTGGAAGACCTGAAGAAGAGCTTCAAACGAAATCAAAAGAACTGGAAGAGGTTGCTCTCACAGGTGGTCAGTTGATCCCTTAAAAATTAATGCGGGCGCCGCGGCCCAGCAAGCTCGCCGTCGTCTCAACAGCCGGCCGTAAGGGCGGAGCAACGCCTCCGCGGGTGCGCTTACCGCGCTGAAGGGCTGACTTGCGCAGCAGAGGGATAAAAATGCAATGGCGTGTCGAGGGTGAAGACGATCGGCGTACCGCTGGGGAGTTCCTGCCGGCGGTCATGCTTGAGCCACCAGATAGTGACAGCGCCTGCGCCGACGCCCAGTCCAACCAAAGCGCCAACGCCGCCTGCGATCATGGCGCCGGCCACCATGGTGCTGGTGGTGGCCAGACCTACCACAGCGGCCGTCTGCCCAGGGTGGGTGTTGTTCACGATGGTTCCTTCAGCGTCGACGTGGGATGCCGCGTAGTGATCCAGGTCCGTGACCTCAGCGCGCAGGGGATAGACCGTGCCATCGGGCAGGCTGACCGAATTCGGCTGCAGGCGGATGCCGGCGCTGCCGCTATGAATGTGTGAGACCTGGCCGTAGACGATGCTGCCGGCCGGGAGCAGAACCACTCCGTTGTAACTGACATCAGCCTTGAGCCGGGCGGTGAAGCGTGAGCCGGACTGCGTGGTTTGGGTGGAGATGGGCTCCTGCAGCGTGGCGTTCAGCGGAGTGCCGATGGGTAGTTCATTGGGGCCGACCGGAACCGAAGTGACGATCTCTCCGTCAGGATCCGCCGCTGCGCTGGTGGATGAACTCTGTGCGGAGGCCGGGTTCGGCGCCTGCCGGTACTGTGGCACTCGCTGGTAGAGCGCTGGAGCCGCCTGGGCTGGGGTGGCGGCGTTCGTAGAGGCGGCTGCTTGTCCAGGAGGAACATAGTGTGAGCCGTCCTGAGTAAGGGTGGGTTGCGTGTCATCCATCTCATCCGGGTGAGACACGCCCGTCATCTGGGCGAGCAGCGGAGTACCCAGCAGGCCGAGAACTGCGGCGGTGAGCGGGAGGGAGAGCTTCGTCTTCATCGAGATTCTCCTGAGAGATCTATAGCGCCAGTGCGCCGTACAAAAGATACGATTCGCGATCTCTAGTGCGGCATGGTCTGATCCGTGTAGACGGATGTATCTTCAAGGATAAATTGATGGCTCATGCTCTGGAGACCGGAGGAATCAAGGTTGATTCAGCTCCAACCGGTGTGGGAGCAGAGGTTCAACTCCATCGCCCCGGGCAGGCCATCTCAGGATGGCATGGCTTCGGTCGGCGCTATGCCTTCCGTCCGCGCTTCTTCCTCGCTTGGCTGTTCCGCAGAACATGCTGATAGTAGCTTTCGTAGAGCGGGATGATGCGCGAGGCGGAGAACTCCTTCTCAGCGGTGCCGCGGGCGGCGTTGGCAAGGCGATCGAGCAGCGCCGGATCGCTCAGGATGAGATCGCTCCCTGAGCCATGCTTTCAACGTCGCCCACTTGGAAGAGCCGGCCATTGACGCCATCCTCAATGAGTTCCGGCAAGCCACCGACTCGAGTGGAAATAGCAGGAACCCGGCAGGCCATGGCCTCCAGGGCGGCCAAACCGAAGGACTCCATCTCGCTGGGCAGGATCATCAGGTCGCACAGGGCGATGAGCTGGTTGACATTTTCCTGCTTCCCAACGAAGTCGACGCGGTCGGCCACGCCCAGACGTACGGCGAGGAACTCCGCGGCGGAGCGATCCGGACCATCTCCAATCATCAGCAGCCGCGAGGGAAGCGCGCGGGAGACCCGCGCGAAGACCTGGATCACGTCCAGCACCCGCTTCACGGGGCGGAAGTTGGAGAGGTGTACGAGCAGCTTCTCATGAGTCTGGGCGTAGCGCGGACGCTGTTGCCGGACCAGATCCGGGTCGCGCCTGTAAAAATCGCAGTTGACGAAGTTGCGAATCACCTCGATCTCACGGGTGATCCCCAGGTTTTCCTGGGTGCGTTCGCGTAGATGGGAAGAGATGGCGGTCAGACCGTCGGATTCGTCGATCCCGAACTTCGTGATGGGCAGATAGGACCGGTCAAGGCCAACCAGCGTGATGTCGGTGCCATGCAACGTGGTGATAAATGGCAGGTCGCGGCCCCTGGTGGCAAGCATCTGGCGGGCCAGAAGTGCGCTCACGGAGTGGGGAATGGCATAGTGAACATGGAGCAGATCCAGCCCGTGGAGTTCGGCGGCTTCCGCCATGCAGGTGGCCAGGGCAAGATCGTAGGGCGGGTACTCGAAGAGCGGATAGTTCGAGACCGGCACC
>JAKAQS010000311.1 GCA_021819585.1 Acidobacteriota bacterium | reverse complement strand
TCTTGAGATCCTCGGCGTCTCCGCAACCTGACCCGCATGATTCGACCGCCGCAGACCCGTGACGGAGGCAGCAGCGCGCTAGCTTTTCCCGCGTGGATGGGCCTCCCAAACCGGGTTTGCTGTGGCGCCTTCATTGGCGAAAGCGCCCACGAAGAACCAGCCCCAGGGATATAACATTCAAAAAAGGCTTTCTTCACCCAGGCAAGCGCTTCGCGGAGCCATCCTTCAAGGCCGGAGTTCCTGCGACAAGCTCCGTTCCAAGCCACGGCCCTTTCAGGACACCGTTCCGCAGCGAAGATAGATCAATCCATTGGATTGAACATCAACACCTGAGGGTAAGAGTTTCCGTCCTTGGTCGTCAGAGTCTCCCGCAACAGCAACGTACCCTTATCCTTGGAGATGGACAAAACTCCATCCAGCGTGGTTCCATCCGCCAATAAGAGCTGCTCATGACCTTTGCGGTCGATCCCGAACTTGCTTCCCGGCAGATTTTCCACCGGCAACAACTCGCCGTTCTGCGGCCCAGTCCAGGAAGCTTTGGTTGTCCGTCCGGAGCTGTCCTCGGTTATAAACCGCATGCTGAGATCGCTTGGCTTGTCGCTGGTCACCGTAAAGGTCACCGAGCGCAACATCGGCCCACCGCCAAAGTCTGACCGAAGCTGATCCAGCTCCCAGTTGCTCGGCACGGGCAACTTGGGGCCTGAGGGCCACCTGACCGCTGAACACACGGTTGCCGCACACAACAACGAAACGACCGCTAGAAGCCTCCACCCACCTCTCATCGCTCTTCCCTCGCTGGACCCTGGACTTTTTCTACCTTCTTGAAGCTGGTTGATCATACCTCCGGCCATGGCGGCACGCAATATCTCTTCAAGCACTCTCTTGGTTGCCGCTGCGGCAACAATCTCGGTCGGCAAACTCACTGCGTCTCGGCCCCAGAGCGGGTTCGAACATCGCCCCGCTCTCTTCTCGTGCCCTTTCTCGGGGAGCTAAACTAAGGGGGCGATGCCTCGTTCCACCCATCTGCAGGCCAGACTGGACAACATCACCACACAGACTCGGGCGTTGGTGCAGCCTGAACGTCTCGCCATCACCGAGACAGCCGTCCACGACCTTCTACTCACTGGAATTGAAGACCAAACCCTGCCTGTTGGCTCGATGGCGCCCCCGTTTGATCTCCCAGACGCAGCGGCTACGGCTCTTCGCAACGTCTCCCCGGCCAACACCCGCTTTATCCGCTCTTCGGATCTGCTGGCGATCGGGCCGCTCATTCTCCTGTTCTTCCGTGGCCGCTGGTGCCCCTACTGCATGACCCAGCTCGAAGCTTGGCAGGCTGCATTTTCTGACGTCCGCGAACACCGCGCGCTGCTGGTGGCGATCTCGCCC
Source organism: Acidobacteriota bacterium (assembly GCA_021819585.1). Lineage (GTDB taxonomy): Bacteria > Acidobacteriota > Terriglobia > Terriglobales > Acidobacteriaceae > Granulicella. The sequence goes on along the minus strand of JAKAQS010000311.1, from coordinate 2,329 downwards.
CAACTCCCGCGCCAGAACGACTTCGCCGCTCAGCATCACGGCCTGACGTATCCGCTGCTGTCTGACGCAGGCTGCCGGATTGCCGAGGCTTTCCACGTCGCCTACACCATTCCCGAACCCCTCCAGGAGCACTATCGGTCCATGATGATTAATCTTCCCTTCATCCATGGCGATCAAGGGCCCTATACCTGGCGTCTCCCCATCCCCTCCACCTTCATCATCGCCCCCTCGGGCGAGATCATCTTCGCCGAGTCCCACGCGGATCATCGGGTTCGCCCAGACCCTTACGATGTCCTGTCCGCATTGGAAGAGTGGCAGGGCAGGTAGCTTCGCGGAATCCACCCCACGAGACATCCTTCGGCGCCCATTTCTTGTGCCCCATTCCTTGTCTTCCCCGGCAAACGCGGGCTTCTCCAGCGCATGGGAGTATGGTGTCCGCAGCGCTCGCTCGGCTGGTCGGCGTCGGCGCTCTGGCCAGGGTAGAACCTACGGGCGCGAGCTTATCACGGTTGCCCGGCACACAAGAAACAGAAGGTCAACAAACTGAGCGCAAAGCTGAGTCATGTCCTGGGCGAGTTGCAAGTCTTCTCCGCTCTGTTCCAAATCCGGGTTCAGCACAAAAACAACTTGGAGATTAGGCTTCAAACTGTCCTGATCGCTGAAGACACCCGATGTCCCACTCCCAGGCGTCCCTTGCATTCGGCCGGATCCAGCCTTTATAGCGTTTTCAGTGTTGATGGATATCCAGAACAGGGCTCGCAGTGCCGTTTTCATTGGGGGAAAACGTCCATCGAAGTCGAGGCGTCCCGCTACATTTACAGTGAAAATGCTTAGGCGCCCACCGCATGCCGCAAGTACTGCTCTCGCTCCATCTGTTCTCCCTGTTGCGGGAAGCTCTCTTGCGGGACCAGCCCGCTCTCCAACTCCTCAATCACATCCAACGCGCTGTAGCCACTGGCTCCCGGGCGGAGGAACTGGGCCAGAGTCGTCAGGTCGTCGCCTGCGGTAACCAACCCCGGCTCCACTCGATCACCGGGGAGCACCTGCGCGAGACCGATATTGGCAAACAGGGCATTGCAGATGCACTTTCGTCCCACCGTCTCTTCCACGTGCCCTTGTTTGGAGAGATAGATGCTAAGCGGTTCGGAGGCGCAGCGATAGCCGATGTTTCCCTCCGGCGTACGGTAAGCTTGGCGCAAGTACCCCATGTTGCAGATCCGCGGCCTGCCCCGATACACCGTCTCTTCAGAGGCGGTGCCTTCCAGACGGGCCACCTTGAACGGAAAACCGGTTGGAGAAGCCAGCGGATCGGTGAAGACGCTGGCGCTCCCGGCGACAACTCTCTGCAAAAGTTCCCTCTTGTACTCCCTCTTCAGGCCCGACTCGTCAGCCAGGGCGAAGGCTGTCCCCACCTGCACCCCTGCGGCTCCCTGGGCCAGCGCCTCGCGCAGCTTCTCCGCGCTGCCATAGCCGCCTGCCAACCAGAAAGGAACTCCAAGGTCGCAAAGCTTTTCGATATCCACCGCATCGCGCTCGCCATAGATCGGCTCTCCGGCGGGGTTCAACTGCATCTTCCCGCGCGGGGGAGCGTTGTGGCCGCCCGCGGTCTGGGTCTCAATCACCAGCCCGTTCACCCGCCCATTGGCCTTCTTAATCATCGTGATCGCCAGCGTATTGGAGGACACGATGGCGAGAAACTTCGGCCGGACAAGGACCGGCAGTTCGCATTCAGCATAATCGGCCGGATCAAAGCGCATCATCGCATCGTCGCCTTCCAACGCTCCAGCCACATGCAGCGGATACTCAGCCGCACGATGCTGCGCATAGGCATCGAGCACCCCTGGAATCTTTAGAGGGATTCCCGCGCCCATGATCACGTACTCAACCCCCGCCAGCATGGCCCCATAGATACTGGGCAGAATCGCCGTCTGGATCTTTTCCAGATAGTTGATGCCGACCGGGTTCCGATGCCCCTCCCGGGCCAGAAACACCTCCACGAAGTTGCTCACGATGCACAACTCCGCCAACTCCCGGGGATTGTCCTTCACCAGCAGAGGAGTCGAGCGATAGGGGGTTCGTTCCGGCTTTCCGCCCTCAATAAAGTAAGCCTGCCATATCCGATCGGCCATGGCCGGAAACGGAAACGCATTCAGCGCCCGCCGCAGGTGTCCGCCTGGATCACCCTCTTGTAGCCGCCGCGCCAACACCTGATCCAACGCCGTTCCGGAGACAACACCCAGATGCCCGGCTGCGGAGACCGTCCGCGCCAGCTTCCAATTTGAGACCCCAACCCCCATGCCACCCTGAATGATCGCGCCAAACTCGCTCA
>JAKAQS010000061.1 GCA_021819585.1 Acidobacteriota bacterium | reverse complement strand
GGCAGGCATTCCGGCCACGCTGCCGTTATGTTGCTTCTGTTCAGACCCTCGCCGACTGCTCTGCCGAGATTGTGCTCGCTGCCGCCAGCGGATTTAGCAGGTCGACCGCAAGCTCCGGCCAGGCGAGTTGCGCAAATCCGGCACTCTTGGGTAGCATCCAAGGCAGAGACCGGCCTGCAAAGCAGGTACGGGGAACACCGCAGGTTGAACCAACATTCATCGAACAGGGTTTTAGCTCGTAGATATGGCTCGGTGTGCTAGGTCCGCCAGTCCGGAAAGCCTAAAGAGCCACGGCTGAAGTCCACCGTCTCAGGACGGGTTCACCTGCGCCTTCCTGTACGGCCCAGCGGGTCGGTTCTTTTTTGCCCCCCCACGGCGAGCAGAGGGGGCTGGAAGCGGCCGCACGGGGCCGCGTTGGGCCGGAGGCGATCCGCGCTGGGTCAACCCTCGGCGGCTCCGGATCGCGCCGCATCCGCGTATGCTCGAAGCAGAGTGAGAGTTCGACTTCAAATTCAGGGGCTGATGTTCCGCCCCCATCGGGCCGCAACGGCCTTGTGGCCGGCGCCTGGGCATCTGCCGGGGCTGGCCTTGACCGCGCTGCATCTGCCTGGGTTACGCTTGCCGCTGTACGGTGTCTTTGCGGCCGTGGGCATGATTGCGGCCCTGTGGCTGAGCCAAAAGACCGCGGTGCGGGTGGGGCTGGCAGCCAGCCGTCTGTGGGATGCGGGCTTGTTTGTGGTGCTGGCCGGCTTCGTGATCTCGCGTCTGACGTTGATTGCGTTCGATCCGCGCGCCTTTCTGCGTCTGCCGCTGGTGATGCTGGAACTGCCCTCGTTCACCTGGGGTGATGCGGCGCTGACAGCGCTGACGGTAGGGATCTATCTGCGTTGGAAGCGGATTCCGCTGCTGGCCGCTCTGGATGCATGGGCTCCGTGCGCTGCCGCGCTGGGGGCGATTCTGAGCTTGGGGAGGTCGCTGGAGGGCGCGGACCGGGGAATGTCGACCCACCTGCCCTGGGGACCGGCCGTGCCGGGCAGCGCAGGGCTGATGCATCTGCAGCCGGTGGATCACTACGCGGCGCTGGCCTCGCTGGTCTTGCTGGTGATTTTGATGAAGTTGCTGGAGAGCAGCGGCCGCAGAGGCCGCGTCGCCGGAGTTGCGCTGACAGCCTTCGGAGTGGTCCTCTTTCTGCTGGATATGGTCACCCAGCCACAGAGCGGTCCAGGCGCATGGCTGGATCCGGTGCAGTGGCTGGCGGTAGGGCTGATGCTTAGCGGCGGCTTGTTGCTGATCTTTCTCCCGGAGGCGGCCTGATGCCCTCTCAGCACATGTTGCCCAAAGGCAAGCGAGGCAAGACTGTAAAGCCCGAGTACCGGGCCCAGCGTTCGTTGGCGCAGGAACGCGAGGCGCAGCGCCGGGTTGAGGGTTTGCTTGAGGAAGAGCCGGCGCCCGCGGCCCAGCCGGACTCCCTCGCCACCGGCTACGAAGCAGAGCCGGGCGCGCTGTTCGCCCGGAGTTCGGGTCTGGTCGTCAGCGGTCCCAGCGCGCATCGGCATCCGCCAGAACAGGAGCAGAAGACGCGGCGGCGGTATCCCGCCCCCCAGACGCCCCCACCCTCACCGCCTGAGATTCGGCTGGTCGAGATGCCGGCGGGCAAGCGCCTGAAGCCGGTACACGGGATCCAGCGCTTTGCCGCCGAGCCGGCGGCCGCCGGGCTGCGCCTGGATGCGTATCTGGCCAAGGCTGTTCCAGAGATCAGCCGGTCGCGGGTGGTGCTGCTGATCGACTCTGGGCAGGTGGTGGTGGATGGCCGGCAGGTACGCGCAAAGCAGAAGCTGAAGGGCGGAGAGTGGATCCAGATCCAGGGTGAAGTACATCCCGCGCCTCTGCACGCCACCCCGGAGGATATTCCGCTGGCGATCCTCTACGAAGACCAGGATCTGGCGGTGGTGAACAAGGCCGCGGGCATGATGGTGCATGCGGGGTCGGGAGCGGCCGAACATAACCGCGGAACGCTGGTGAATGCTTTGCTGCACCACTTCGGCGCTGGGGAGGGGTTGAGCCAGGTGGGCGGCGAGTTGCGTCCTGGCATCGTGCATCGCCTGGATAAACAAACCAGCGGACTGCTGGTGGTGGCCAAGAACGATGTCACCCACCGCAAACTGGCGGAGATGTTTGCCGGCAGAAGGGTGCGCAAGACCTATCTGGCCCTGGTGCATGGCGAGGTGAAGGGTGAGGCGGGGACGATTCAACTGCCGATCAGCCGGGATCTGATGCGCAGAACGCGCATGACCACCCGGCGCGCGGAAGGACGCAGCGCCGTCTCCCACTGGAGGGTTCTGGAGCGTCTGAGTGGAATCTACGGAAGATTCACGCTGCTGGAGGTGCGGATCGAGACCGGGCGAACCCACCAGATTCGTGTACACTTGCAGGCCCTGGGGCATCCGGTGGTGGGAGATACGTTGTATGGATCTCCGCGCCGCATACGGCGGGTCTCCTCGGTGGAGGGCGCCAAGCGCCGGGTGGCGGATCCGGGGGATGGAGATCCGGAAGATCTGGCGCTGGAGAGGAATTTTCTGCATGCGGCGGAACTGGAGTTTGCGCACCCGCGGACCGGTAAGCCGTTGTTGTTGCAGGCGGAGTTGCCGGATGAGCTGCACGGGCTGTTGCGCCGGCTGGGCGGGGCATGAGGGGCAGAGAACAGACCGCGCCTCCAGAACGAACTCCCGCCACTTCAATTGATACGATGGGTAGCATGAGATTTCGCACATGCGCGCTATGGACGAGCCTGATCCTTGGATCGGCTGCATGGGGGCTGGCCGCCGCTGCGCAGAGCAGTCAACCTCCGCCGCAGCCCTCCACCCCCCAGACAGGCTCAGCACCGGCAAGTTCAACTCAGCCAAGCTCTGGACAGCAGGCAACGCCGCCGTCCTCCACCGAACCCGCTCCGCAACTGGAACGGCGCTTGGGCGAGCCGCCTGGGACCGAGGTTCTGCACGTGTTCACGCGCGAGGTGGATCTCTTCTTCGCGGTCACCAACAAGCATGGAGGCTTTGTCAACGGGTTGCAGCCCAAGGACTTTGGGCTTCTCGACGATGGCCGTCCGCCGGAGCGGGTGATTCGATTTGAGCAACAAACCAACCTCCCCTTGCGCGTGGGCATCATGATCGACACCTCGAGCTCCATCCGGGAGCGATTTCACTATGAGCAGCAGGCAGCCGTCGATTTCCTGTTGCAGGTGATGCATCCGGTGGATGAGTCGTTTGTCGAGGGCTTCGATATCCAGACCGATATCGAGCAGAACTTCACCAATCGCGTGGATCTGCTGAACAGCGCGATCGAGAGGCTGCGGCCAGGGGGCGGAACGGCGTTATTCGACTCCCTGTACAAGACCTGCCGCGACCAGATGCTGCCCTTGAACCAGGAAGAGGATGTGCGCAAGGCGATCGTGATGGTATCGGATGGCGATGATGACTATAGCCGGGCGACCGAAGATGAAGCCATCAAGATGTGCCAGCGGGCCTCGACCATCGTGTATGCCATCAGCACCAACACCGGTCCCAGCCGGGACAAGGGCGATGATGTGCTGCGGGCGATCTCCTCGGCGACGGGAGGGCAGGCGTTCTTTCCCCCGAGCATGCCGGATGTTGGAGAAGGCTTCCTGAATATCGAGGCGGAGCTGCGCAGCCAGTACTCGCTGGTCTACGTTCCGGCGGACTACAAGCCGGATGGGGCCTTCCGCACCATCTACTTGCAGTGTGTGGATCCGCGCTACTCGGTGCGCGTCCGGAAGGGGTACTTTGCGCCCAGACAGGAGCAGTAAAGGGGACTGTGGTTCGATGTCTCCAAGCCGCGAGTCTCGAGTCGCGGGCTATCTCCAACGCAACTTTTGACGGCAGAGGCGGTTAATCGCCATTGCGAGGTCTCCATGCAGAAACTCCACAGAGGCAGTCTCCTGGCGGCGATTCCGTTGGCGGCTGTTTTGGCTCTGGCGCCGCTTGCTCCGGCGCAGCAGCCATCGATCGCTCCGGTCCCGCCGCCGGTTGCCCCGCCGCCGGGAATTGGTGACATGATTCGGAGTCTGGCTCCCCAGCCGGCCACTCACAGCTCGTTTACCTTCGATCGCAATATGCTGCAGGTGGCGACCGGATTTCTGAACGATGGCCAGGGCCCGCCGATGCAACTGGACAGCATCACCGTGGAGAACTACCGCTATCAGCAGCCGGCGTTCTATGTTCCGCAGACGATGCATGCGCTGGTGGCGACCATGGACGCGGCGGGATGGAAGCACCTGGTGAGCCAGCATATGCAGCCGCAGCCGGCTATCCCGGGGGCGCCCCCGCAGGCGGCCGAGCCGCAACGCACGCTCACCGATCTCTGGTTGCACTTCACCGGGATGGACATCGACAATGTTCTGGTGCTGGTGCGCAGCCCGCGGCAGATGAACGTGATCGAGGTGTCCGGGGAGCTGCGTCCGCTGGATCTGATCCATCTCAGCGGGCACTTTGGGATCCCCAAGGTCGACCCGGATGCCGTGATGGTCCCGGCGCCGCCAGGAAAATGAAGAATCTCAACGTATCGTTCCTGGAGCGATCAAGAGGCGTTCTACCAGCCGTAGCGCTCGATCTCGCCCAGCAGAGCCAGCTTGCGCTCGGGGGGTAGAAAGCCGGCTTCGATCGAGTTGGCAGCCAGCTCGCGAAGCTGCTCCAGAGAGAACCCAAAGCTGCGATGAGCGAGCAGATATTCGTCCAGCAGATTGGCGCCGAAGAACGGCGGGTCATCGGAGTTGAGGGTGACCATCAGGCCCTCCTCGAAGTAGCGGCGCGCAGGGTGGGAATGCAGCGCGGGGCAGCAGCCGGTGCGCAGGTTGCTGGTGATGTTCAGCTCCAGCGGAATCTGGCGCTGCGCCAGAACTTCGATCAGATCCGGATCGTCCTGAGCCGAGAGAGCGTGGCCGATGCGCTCGGCGCCGATGTTGATCGCGGCCCAGATGCTTTGCGGACCGGCGTTCTCGCCGGCGTGGCAGGTAAGGCGCAGACCGGCCTCGCGGGCCTCGGCGTAGAGGCCGCGGAACTCGTGCGCCGGGCCCAGCAGCTCATTTCCTCCAATGCCGATGCCGATCATGCTGGGGAAGGAGCGCCGCAGCTCCGCGGCCTTGCGAAAGACGCGCGTGCAGGCCTCCAGCCCAAAGTGCCGCACCGCATCGACGATCCAGAGCAGGGAGATGCCGAACTCGGCCTCGGCGCGGGTGCGGCCGCGTTCCACCGCGTCGATGACCTGATCGACGTCCAGACGCGCCTGCCAGTAGAGGATGCCGATGGAGATATAGGCTTCGGCGTGATGGACTCCCTGGCGCGCCAGGTCGCGCAGCATGTTGAAGGTGATCAGCTCGTAGTCCGCCGGGGTGTGCAGCCGCTCGGTGACGGCTTTGAAGCAGAGCAGGAAGCTGGGAAAGTCATGGTAGCTGTAAATGGCGCGTGCGGCGTCGAGCGAGAGGGGGGAGGGGTCGTTGCGGGCGGAAAGTTCGACCAAGGTCTCCGGCGTGATGGAGCCTTCCAGATGCAGATGCAACTCGGCTTTGGGGAGTCCTCGCAGCCATGCGGCGGGGTCGGGCCTTGCGTCCTTGGGATCTGGCCGCGGTGTGTTCGGGGGGTTGGGTTGGCCGGGATTCAGAGACTGTCGCGTGTGCGCCATAGGTGGAGTGCCGAGGACGGGCTAGAGAGTGGTTGGAGGGGCAGCGCGCTGGTTGGCGCGATCCTCTCCAAGGTTTCCATGGTTTCCGTCTGAACAGGCTTCGACCCGAAGAGGGAGCAGGCCCTCCGGGCGATGCAAGCCGGATCCGTGGACCTGGCCGGCGCGTCTTCCCGCGGATGTTCTCTGCTCTACCGTCTACTTTACACTGGACCCTGCAATGGGCAGGTTGACACTCGCGACCCAGCGCAGTTGCTTGGCGGCGCCGGGAACCAACATGCCGCGCGCCCGGGCGATGTGGTTATTGTTTGCTGGTGAAAAACTCGCTGCGCTTGCGGCTGTAAAAGTAGTAGACGAAGAGACCGACGATCAACCAGACGAAGAAGCGCATCCAGGTCATGACGGGCAACCCGGCCATCAACAGAAGGCAGAACAGGATGCTGAGCGAAGGGAAGATGGGGCCGCCCGGCACGCGGAAGCCTCGCCGGCGCTCGGGTTGCTTGTGGCGCAGCACCAGCACCCCGATCGAGACCAGGACAAAGGCGAAGAGTGTGCCTATGTTGGAAAGTTCAGCCAGGGTTCCGACGTCGAAGAGGCCGGCGGGGATGGCGACCAGAATCCCCGCCACCCAGGTGGCGAAGGCCGGGGTGCGGTAGCGGGGATGAACCTTGGAGAAGACGTCGGGCAGGAGGCGGTCGCGGCTCATGGCGAACCAGACCCGGGCCTGGCCGAGCTGGAACACCAGAATCGACGAAATCATGCCGATGATGGCGCCCAGCAGAACGATCAGCCGAGTCCAGTGCAGCAGAGAACTTCCGGTCTGTTGCGTGAGGCGCTTGAGTCCGTTCACCACCGGAGCGGCGTCTCCGATGACGCTCTGCCAGGGAACGATTCCGGTGAGGATGACGGCTACACCAATGTACAGAATGGTGCATACGATCAGCGTGGCGATGATGCCGATGGGGACGTCGCGCTGCGGATGGCGGCACTCCTCGCTGGCTGTGGAGACGGAGTCGAAACCGATGTAGGTGAAGAAGATGATGCTGCCGCCGGCTAGGACGCCGGACCATCCGTTGGGAGAGAAGGGATGGTAGTAGGCGGGATGGAGGAAGTGCAGCCCGACGAAGATGAAGGCGAGGATCGCCACCAGCTTGACCAGCACCATGATGTTGTTGGTTCGGGCGGACTCGCGGATGCCCCGGACCAGGACCACGGTGAGCAGGATGACGATCAGGAACGCTGGAATGTTGAAGCCCAGGTGCCACCCGGGCTGGTAGATGGTATTGCCGGCCAGATCCTGCAGGCCCTGGGGCAGATACGCGGGCGAAAGCCACTTGGGGCCGAGAGGAATGCCCAGCCAGTCGAGCAGATCCACGACGTGAGCGGCAAAGCCGACTGAGACGCTCATGTTGGAGAAGGCGTACTCCAGAATGAGATCCCAGCCGATGATCCAGGCGATCAGCTCGCCGAGCGTGGCGTAGGTGTAGGTGTAGGCCGATCCGGCGATGGGGATCATGCTGGCCAGTTCGGCGTAACAGAGGCCGGTGAAGCAGCAGACGATGGCCACCAGAACCATTGAGAGGGCCAGGGCCGGTCCGGCGCCGGGCCGGCCGGCGATGTGGCCGACGTTGTGGTGAAGCAGACCAAGAATCAGGTCAATGACCGGCGACGCTCTCCAGTCGCTCAGAGCCGCGGGGTTGCCGCCGATGGCGGTTCCAATCACGGTGAAGATTCCCGAGCCGATCACGGCTCCGATGCCGAATGCGGTGAGCGAAACGGGGCCAAGGGTCTTCTTGAGCGCCGTTTCCGGAGCCTCGGACTCATGAATGAGCTTGTCAATGGACTTTGTGGCGAAGATTTGTCGGGCCAGGTACTCGTTCCTCGTCGGTTTAGCAGATGGCAACGATTGTATGCGTTTTTCAAGGGGATCGCGAAGGGGCATCGGCCAGCCGCTCCAGGCTCCGCGCCTTCGCTCTTGCAACGAAGCGATGGCTTCTCGCTGTGTAGGCGGAACGTTCTTCAGCCTCGCATTCCATCCGGATGTTTGGGGAGACTGCGACCGCCCCGATGACCCCGGCTGAGGTGGAGTTCCGGTAACGGGCGCAAATCTGAAGGGTGGTCGAGCCGGAGGAGCCATTTTCGAAACTCCGGTCCGCTGCGCAACCGCATGGAGTCACGCCCAAAGGCGCAAAGGAAAAGGCGAGCAGAGAAATCTGCTCGCCTGGGGGAATCTCCTGGTGGATGCGCTCGCCTTAGCGCTTGCTCTGGCCGCGGGCCAACTTCCGGACCTTGGACTTGTTTTCGCCGCGAGGGCCAGTGCGGGGGGCCTTGGGGGCCGCTTTCTTGCGCGCGGTGCGCTTCAGCTTCTTGCGCTCCAGCTTGTCGGTGACGTTCTTGGTGTTTGCCATTTGCCTCTCTTCTTTGTTCCGAACTTTCCAATTGGAATGGGACCGGCCGAGCAGTCTCCGCTGTGCCTGCGGATGTTCTTACAACCGCTCGAGCTGGGCGAACTTCTCGACCAGCTTCTTCATGCCGTGACCTCTAAATTGTACGGTAAGCTTGGCATCTTCGCCGTCGCCTTCACGGGAGAAGATCACCCCTTCGCCGTACTTGGGATGGCGGACGCGGGCTCCTTTGCCCAACTCCAAGCCGCCGAGGGGCGATGCGGCCTCCCGGCTCGGGCGGCCTTGGAAGCCGGAGGCGCGCGCTCTGCCGAAGAAGGCGGCGGTGTTATCCAGCGGGCCGCTGCCGGAGCGCGGCTGCCCAGCGTTGCGTTGGTTGAAGCGCTGCCTGGCGTAGTGACGTGCCGCGGAGCCGGGATCCTGAGATTCATCTTCGTAGGAGAAGTGGGACTCGCCCGGTCCATCCTCGTAGCCCCGGGCACGCCGAGCGTAGGGCGTCGAGTCGCCGGATCGGGCATAGCTCTGCGGGCTCAGATCCTCCATCAGGTGGGATGGAACCTCGGCCAGAAAGCGCGAGGGAAGGGAGGCCTCCGGCATGTCGTTGCCGTAGCGGCGACGATAGCGCGCCCGGGTCATGATCAGGGTGTCCATGGCGCGGGTCATGCCGACGTAGCAGAGGCGGCGCTCTTCCTCCATCTGGGTTGGGTCCTGCAGGGTCCGCGAGTGGGGAAAGAGACCCTCTTCCATGCCTGCGAGGAAGACCAGAGGAAACTCCAGGCCCTTGGCGGCGTGCAGGGTCATCAGGGTGACGCGAGCGTCGGCGGAGTAGCTGTCGGTGTCAGAGACCAGGGCGGCGTGGTCGAGGAACTCGGCCAGAGTCTCACCGCGGGCGGTGGCGTCGCGCGCGGCGTTGGCCAACTCCTTCAGGTTTTCGATCCGGGAGAGGCTTTCGGGCGTGGCCTCGTCCTCCAGGGCGCGGATGTAGCCGGAGCGGTCGTTGAGGAACTTGATGAGCTTGGGCAGGGTGGCTTGCCCGGTTGCGAAGGCGTCGTCTTCGCCTGACGCAGGGGCGCCGGCAGGTGCGGGGGTGAACCTTTCGCCGTTCTGCGCTGCGAGCATGCGGCTGAGGCGGCCGGCGTTGGCCAGGTGCTGGGCCGTGCCGACTGGGTCTCCGGGCAACGCGACTGGGGCAAAGGGATTGAAGCTCGCCTCAGGGCCGGCCGCAGGCTCTTTCGCCAGCGGGTTGGGATGCGTCTTTTCCGCAGCCGGAGTTGCGAACTCTTCGCGGGGGTCGAAGTCGAAGCCGAAGTTGAAGCTGGTGTCCGAGCCTGTGCCGGGGTCCTCTGCTGCGAGCGGCGCCGCGGCTTGCTCGCTCCCGGCTTCTCCGGACTGGAAGCCAAAGTCGAAGTCCACGGAGTCTTCGAGCGCCTGGGGGGATGAGGGATCGGGCGACGCGACTTGGTAGCCGCCGTCGGGCTCGCCGGCCTCCTGGAGGCCAACCTCCTGGAGTCCGAAGATGGCGCGCGCTTCTTCGATGAGCTTGCGGAAGCTGCCGAGGGCGGAGAGAGCGCGCTGCGGCAGAAGCTTTTCTTCCGTGGCGCGGGCCACGGCGTCCCAGGTGCTGATGCCCGCGCTCAACGCGATCCGCTCCAGGGTCTCCATGGTGGTCTTGCCGATCCCGCGCGGCGGGGAGTTTACCACCCGGCCGAACGCGATCGAGTCATGCGGGTTCTGCACCAGCTTCAGGTAGCTGAGGATGTCCTTGACCTCGGCGCGCTCATAGAAGCTGAAGCCTCCCACCATGCGGTACTGGATCTGGTAGCGGCGCAGAGCCTCTTCCACCAGCCGCGACTGGGAGTTGGTGCGGTAGAGCACTGCGCAACGGGGAAGCTCTTCCGCGGTCTCGCGCAGGTACTGGGCGATGCGGTCGGCGATGAACAGAGCTTCGTTTTCGCCGTCCGCAGCTTCGTAGCAACCGATCAGCGAGCCGCCCTCACGTGCCGTCCACAGGTTTTTACCCTTGCGCTGGGTGTTCCGGGCGACCACAGCGCCGGCGGCCTCCAGGATGGCCTCGGTGGAGCGGTAGTTCTGTTCCAGGCGGATGGTGCGCGTTTCGGGAAAGTCGCGCTCGAACTCGAGGATGTTGCGGATATCCGCGCCCCTCCAGGAGTAGATGGACTGGTCTTCATCGCCCACCACGCAGACGTTGCCATGCTTGCCGAGCAGCTTCATCAACTCGTACTGGGGACGGTTGGTGTCCTGATACTCATCGATCAGCAGATAGCGGTAGCGGCGATGGTAGCGCGCGAGCACCTCCGCGGAAGACTTGAGCAGCCGGACCGTCTCCAGCAGCAGATCATCGAAGTCCAGCGCGTTGGCCTTGGCCAGCTCTTCCTTGTAGATCTTGAAGATGTGAGCGATCTTCTCTTCCTCGGGGTTGGTGGAGGCGAGGAAGTACTCCTGGGGGTCGATCATGTGGCTCTTGGCCCAGGAGATGCGGCTGAGGGCGACGCGGGGCTTCATTGCCTTGTCATCGAGAAAGAGACGCTTCAGAGCCTGTTTCACCACTGCCTGCTGATCGGTCTCGTCGTAGATGGCGAAGTTGCGGGTCAGGCCCTGATTGCCGACGCGCAGGGCTTCGATGTCGCGGCGCAGGATGCGCACGCAGAGGCTGTGGAAGGTCGAGATGGTGGGTTGGGCCAGGGTGGTGTGACCCAGGATCTTCTCCACTCGTTCGCCCATCTCCGCGGCGGCCTTGTTGGTAAACGTAACGGCAAGAATGTGGTCCGGCGAGACGCCCAGCTCCTGGATCAAGTAGGCAATGCGATGGGTGATCACCCGGGTCTTGCCGCTGCCGGCTCCGGCCAGCAACAGAACCGGACCTTCCGTGGCGAGGATCCCCTCGCGCTGCTGGGGGTTCATGTTGGCGAGAAGATCGGACACAACCTTATTCTATCGAGCCGGCTGGGTTATTCTATCGAGCCGGCTGCGCTCTCTTCCTCCGGCTCTTCCGGCGCACCGGCGGTTTGCCGCAGAACGCGGCGCAGGATGCCCATCACCGTCATCGCCTGCAGGTGCGTCATCCCCGGGCGGTAGCTGGTTGCGGCCTGCGCGGAGGCCGCCGCAAGCTGCACGACGAGTTGGCGGACCACTGGCTCGCGGGAGTTGGCCGGGAAGCGGCGCGCATAGCCGGTTGCCTGCAGCACCTGAAGCAGAAGCTGCGTCAGGCGTTCGCGGTCTTTCACGGTGGCCGGAGCCTCCTGTTGCTGTGGAACCTCCACGCTGGACTCGAAGCCGGAACGCGTCAGTTCGTAGAGGCAGACGGCGACCGACTGGCCCAGGTTCATCGAGAGGTGACGGTTCCCTTCCGGCTGGAACATGGGGATGGTGGTCAGCAGGTCGCAGTGGGAGAGCTGATCGTTGGTCAGGCCGGTCTTCTCCGAACCAAACAGGAGGGCCACGCGCGGCTCTGCCGCCGGAGGCTCCCGTTCCAGACCGGTGGGCTCCGCGCAGCCTTCGTCCGCCGCGTCTCCGGGTGAGGCCGCGTTGAGCGCTGCCAGGATCAGCGGCGCCGCTTGCTGCAGGCGCAGGATGGGCTGCCGCAGCCGGCGCTCGCCGATGGCTGTGGTGCCTACTGTGAAGGTGCAGTCGGCGATGGCTTCCAGCAGCGTGTCATAGCGGCGGGCCGAGCGCAGCACCTGCTGCGCCGCCACTGCCGCTGGGTTGGGGACGGATGCGTCCGCAAATGCCGGAAGTTCGGCCTGTGCCGCCTCCCGCTGCGCGGCCTCGAGTTGGGCGGCTTCAAAGGGGGCCGCAAAGTCGTTGACCACTCGCAGGTCAGAGAAGCCGAAGTCCTGCATGGCCCGGGCGGCGGCGCCGATGTTGAACGGGTTGCGCGCGCCCACCAGAACGACGCTCAGACGGGCGCGGACGGAGGAGCGCATAAGAGAGAGTGTAGACGGTGGACAAGCGGAACGGAGGCTCCCCGGAGAGAGCGGGCAAGGCTCCGTCGGGAACCGATCTGTGCTCCGGACGTTCTTCCTGGCGGCGTTGGGGGTGGTTCCGCCTACACTGGAACCAGCCCTATGGCGGACAACTTTGCCCAGACCGTGAAGCAGCAGGCCGATATCGTCCGGATTGTGGGCGACTATGTGAAGCTGCGCAAGAGCGGGGCCAACTGGAGCGCGTTGTGCCCGTTCCACAAGGAGAAGTCGGGATCGTTCTACCTCTACCCTGGAACGGCCAGCTACTACTGCTTCGGCTGTCACGAGCATGGGGATGTCTTCAGCTTTGTGATGAAGATGGACTCGCTGAGCTTCCCGGAGGCGGTGCGGGCCGTCGCGGCCAAGATCGGCATGGCGCTGCCCCAGCGTGAATTTCATTCTGCCGAGGACGCGCGCGAGGCCGGTCTGCGCCGCCAGTTGCTGGACGCGCATGAGGCCGCCGCGCAGTACTTTGAGCAGTGCCTGCGCTCGCCCGAGGCCGCCCGCGCCCGGGAGTATCTCAGCCTGCGCGAAGTCAGCGCGGAGGCCATTGCGAAGTTCCGCATCGGCTATGCTCCCGAGAGCTTCAATGACATGCGCGACCGGCTGGGCAAGTTCTTCTCCGAGGAGGTGCTGCGGCAGAGCGGTCTGTTCAGTTGGAAGGAGCAGGAGGACGGCAGCCCGGGGCCGATGTATGCCCGGTTTCGCCGGCGGATTACCTTTCCCATCGCCAACGAGCAGGGCAAGCCGATTGCATTTACGGCGCGAGCGCTGGACGGGGCGGAACAGGACCCCAAGGCCGGGCCCAAGTACCTCAACTCGCCGGAGACGCCGCTCTATACCAAGGGCCAGGTGCTGTTCAATCTGGACAAGGCGAAGGCGGCCATCCGGGAGATGGACTTTGCGCTGCTGGTGGAGGGGCAGATGGACTGCATCCGCGTCTTCATGGGCGGGATCGGCAACGTGATCGCGACCAGCGGAACCGCCTTCACCGAACATCAAGTCCGGCTGCTGGGCCGGTTCACCAAGCGCGTGGTGCTGAACTTCGATCCTGATCAGGCGGGCGCCAACGCGGCGGAGAAGACCATCGCGCTGCTGGTGGAAGAGGGCTTTGAGGTGCGGGTGGTTGCGCTGGAGGCTGGTCTGGACCCGGACCGGTACATCAAGGAGCGGGGGATGGAGGCCTACACCACCGCCGTGCGGGGGGCGGCGCGCTACGCCGATTATCTGATCGAGCGCACCCAGGCGCTCTATCCCGGGCGCACGCCGGAGAGCAAGGTGAAGGCCGTCAATATGCTGTTGCCGCATATCGTGCGAGTTCCCAACCCCATCGCCCGCGCTGAGTTCGCCGACAACGCAGCGCAGAAGCTGGGCATCGACAGCGCGCTGCTGCGACAGGAACTGCGCCACGCCGCTCAGCAGCGCCTGGAGAGCGTGAAGACAGAGCAGCCACGGGCGGTCCGGGAGGATGAGAGGATTCTGCTCTGCGCCCTGGTCCTTCCTGATGCCGACTCGGCGCGGGCTCTCGCGGTGGAGCGGTTGGGAGAGAATCCGGAGTGGTACTCGGCGCTGCCCAGCGCGGCCTTGATCGAAGTGCTGGTCAACGCCCCGGCGCCGGAGAACCCCTTCGAGGCTGCTCCCGATGAGGCTTCCCGGACGCTGCTGGCCAGCGCCCTGCATAGCGCCGGGGAGGAAGGCGTCACGGCGATCAGGGTAGAGGGTGCATTGGCTGCGTTGCGGCAGGGGTACCTGGAGCGCCGATCCAGAGAGATCCGTCTGGATATGGCCAAGGCGCAACAGCGCGGGGATGAGCCGATGCTGCTTCGGCTGGCGCAGGAGAAGATTCGGCTGGATGGGGAGCTGAAGCATGGATGAGGGGACCAGAAGGCGATTGATGGTCGGCTTTGCCACGACAGTGGTGAGCAAGGCATCTTACACGCTGATTCAACTCATCCAGGTGCCGGTGCTGATGCACTTCTGGGGCCGCGCCATGTTCGGGGTCTGGGGCATTCTTACCGCAACGCCCACTTACCTGAGCTTCTCCAATGTCGGCTTCGGCTCGGTGGCGGGCAACGAGATGACCATGCTGATGGCGCGCGGCGAACAGGAGCAGGCGTTGACGGTCTTCCAAAGTTGCTGGTGGCTCATCACGCTGCTGATCAGCGCTACGATGGCGCTCTTCTGCGTGGTGATCTATGAACTGCCCGTGGCGCGGCTGCTCAACCTGTCGCTGCTCAGCGAGCATGACGTCAAGGTGGTTCTCTTCTGGCTGGCGTTGTCGATGTTGTTTGGGCAGATGGAGCAGCTTTTGCAGTCGGCTTACCGTTGCATCAAGCGCTACTCGTATGGGAACTTTGCCAAAAGCTGCCTGACGCTGGCCGCCTTCGCCGCCATGCTGGTTCCGGTGATGAAGGGCTACGGGCCCCGCACCACGGCCGAGGCCTTTGCGCTGGCCAATCTCGCCGGGACGCTGATCCTCTGCGCGATGGTGAAGCACGACATTCCCTGGATCAGCTATGGATGGAGTCACGCCTCGCTGCGAGAGATCAAGCGGCTCACCCGGCCGGCGCTGGCCTTTCTGGGCTTTCCTCTGGGCAACTCGCTCAACATTCAGGGATCGCAACTGGCGGTGAACTACGCTCTGGGCAATGACATGGTGGCTGTCTGGATTACCGCGCGGACGGTCTCGCGGCTGGCCTTGCAGGCGGTCGAGCTGGTGAGGAACACCATCTGGCCGGAGCTTTCGATCGCCTTTGGAGCGGGAAACATGGATGTGGTGCGGCAGATTCATCGCCGCGCGGTGCAGTTTGCGCTCTTTGTCAGCCTGATTGTGGTGGTGCTGGTGGCGGCCTTCGGTCCTACGTTTCTGCACAAGTGGACGCTGGGCCGGGTTCCTTCCAGTCCGGGCCTGGTGAGCATGCTTCTGGTAGTGGTGGTCTTCTACTCCTTGTGGTCCACCAGTTCGACGCTGGTGGCGGCGATCAACCTGCATGAGCGGCTGGCCACCATCTACGCCTTGGCCACCGGCGCCACCGTGGTGGTGACGTACTTTGCGGCCCGCCGCTATGGTCTCTTCGGCGCCGCCACATCCCTGCTGCTGAGCGAGATCATGATGGGCGCCTACGTGCTGCCGTCCTCGCTGCGGATCGCACAGGACACCTGGGGAGGGTTTTTGCGCTCCATGCTGCACTATCCGCAATCCCTGCGACCGCGAGAGCTTGCGGCCCGGCTGCGGCGAAGAACGCAGGAGGTTGAGGCGGATCTGGAAGCGGGCTCCCGGTAGCAACCCACCGCCTCGTGCGCCCGCGTCTTCATGCCGGGGGAGTCGGTTAACATCACTGCGGGGAATAGCAGCCATAATCTCCGCACATTATGCGGAGAATCTCGCGTTTGCAGCAAATGAAATATCCGGCTTTCTTAGCAAATGAGATGTCAGGTTCAGGTCTGGAAGCGGGTGCCCCACATCTCGTTTTTCAGCGATGTGGGTTTGCAGGATCTCCCACCCGCCTCCGAATTCCACCTCCGTCCGACACCCCACGGACCCACGACAATCCGCCAAGACACATTGGATACGGGGACGGTGTTACGTAGATGCAACTGCAGTGTGAAATTCCCGTCCGGGATTTTGCGCCCGTGAGCCGGGCATGTGGGCGGCGCAGGTTACGGTTATAGGGCCACGGAAGCCGCATGCCTTACGGCACCGATCAGGGCTGGGACTCCGAATTGATCGAAGGGCCCATGCAATCTCCTCTGTTCGCTGCGCATCGGTGGTCATTCGCAGATAAGAACGGCAGGGAAGGTAAGAACCTTGTGCTAACCTACAGCGTCACGATCTTGAGGCCGGGGATGAGCTGGAAGTGCTTCACATTGAGCGTGGCTACATCGAAGCCGAGATGGAGTGCCGTGGCTCCGATCACCAGGTCTTCGAAGGCGATTGCGACGCCTTGGGCGGCCTGCTCGCCTTCGACCTTTCCAGCAAGCTGCGCGATCTCCAGTGACACTGGATGCACGATGATGTCCTGGAAAATTCCCTGAGAGAAGACGCGCCGACGCTCCCGGTCGGCGTCGTTCCTGGCCCGGTAGATGCCGTGTGTCAGCTCGACGACACTGACTGCGGAGAGTGCGATGTCGATCTCACCATGCAAAGCGCGAACCCGACTCAGGATCTCCCCGACGGACTCTCTACGGCGCTCGCTTGCGATCAGGATGCTGGTGTCCAGGATCAGACCCACAGGATCAGTCCCATACCGACGTGTCGCGCGGTTTTCGGTTGCGGACGATCTCTTTCATGTCCGCGGCGAACTCGGCATCCATGACTGGCTCGTAGCCCAGCTTTTTCGAGCGGGCCTCGGCCAGCGCAATGGACTCGGAGATAGACCGGCGCGGAGGGATCGCCGAGCGCAGCACGGCCACCGGCTGCGCAGCCGATTCGATGACGACTTCAACTCCAGTGCGCACGCGCGCCATCAGCCCGGCGAAGTCGCGGGCGGCATCGGCCTCCGAGATGCGAATCACTGCCACACTCAACATGATAGCTCGATTGTTCACCCCGTCAACGAAGACGTCGCTGGGGGTCTCCTTCGGCATCGTCTTATGAGCGGCCAAAGAAAGAACATCAGTCCTGGTCTTCTTCTGCTCCACATATGGCCCGGGAAATCGACCCCGCGATCCGGCGTTCGACGATCGTCGGACGCTGGACCCAAACTCCGCAATAAGAAAGCAAAATGTAAAGGATGTCCCGGGGCAACATGGAAAGGATGTCCTGAGACTTAACGTTATAGTTTGTGGGGTATCCGATGGCAAAGAACACATTCACTCTAACGTGGATTCTCCCCTATGTTCGGCAGGGGCTGAAACAGACGGACAACTTCGAGTTTCGGACGTATGCAAACGCCCTGTTCACCGAGTTGGAAAAGGCGAACACTCTGGGCGTCGTCCGCCTCCCGCAAGGCTCCCCTTCCTCTGGAGGGCAGATTTTCGATTATCAGGCGATGCCGCGGGACCTGCGCAACCTCGTTACGGAAGCATTCTTCCACCTGTTTCATAAGGGATATATTGCGCCTGCGGCCCCGGACTCCTATCTCAACCAGCCGACTTTGGGCACGTTCCGCGTGACCCAGCGGGGCCGTGCGTGGTTGCAAGGGAAAGAGCCTCTCCCGGAAGACGCCGAGCAGTATTTGAAGTTCCTGCGCGAACGGGTCCCAGCACTCGACCCGATCATTGAGCAATATGTCAAGGAAGCTCTGACCGCCTTTGACCGAGACGCATACTTCGCGTCTGCCGTGATGTTAGGCGCTGCGTCGGAAAAAGAACTTTATCTCCTCGCGGAGGCAGTTTTCCTGGCGTTGAGAGACGCCGGGAAGCAAACCAAATTGAGGGGCCTGTTGGATCGTCGAAAGCTGCTGGGTCTGTTCAAGATGGTGAGGGACGAGATCCGCCAAGCCGTTGCCGCGAAGCTGATTCCAAACGCCGTTTCAGAAAGTTCGACGACCCACCTGATGTCGCTGTACGAAGCCATCCGGGTGCAAAGGAATGATGCCGTGCATCCGATGAATGCCGTTGTCTCGGAAGATTCCGTCAGGCAGCTGCTGCAATCGTTCCCCTACGCACTGTCGAAGAGCGAAGATCTGCGGGGGATTGGCTTGAAAAACATCCAGGCAGCATCTGGGGCTTCCCCGGGCCCCTAGTGCAGCCGCTTGCTCAGCTCGCTCAAATGGTGCTCCAAGTCCGCGTACAGAGGCTCGAGGGTCTCTTCCTTGTGCTCGATCCCCC
>JAKAQS010000060.1 GCA_021819585.1 Acidobacteriota bacterium | reverse complement strand
CGACCCCGCAGGCCGGATTCTTGTCGCAGGCAAAGAAGGCGGCGTTGCGCATGGCGCCTTCAGGGTCCAGATTGAAAGCGGCAAAGCTGCCTCCGCCGTAGTTGGCCACGAAGGCGGTCTGCCCTGTCGCATCCACGGAGACAAAGCAGGGTCCGTTCCCATCGCTGCTCACCCGGGACAAAGGGGTCAGCGCCGCGGTCTCGCGGTCCAAATGGAAGCTGGACAGAGCGCCATTTCCCACCGGCACTTCGTTCACCGCGTACAAAATCGGATACCGGGGGTGCATGGCCAGATAGGTGGGATGATCCGTGGCCGCCACCGCCTGAATCTCGCTCAGTTCCCCGCGTTCGGCATTCCATCTGGCGCGAAAGATCCCCTTGGGGGTGTCGGTGCCCAGAAGGAGCCATGTTGGATCGGACGGATTCGTGCTCTCAAGGGCGCCGGCCACCGCCCGCAAGGCGAAGGGAAGTGGCGGAAAGGAGCGGAGAATCTGCCGCCGCGTCGGCCGAGATTGCATTGGGTCTGCGCCTCCTGGGAGTTTGGGCGGAGTTTGAATCTGCAACGGAGCCTCGCCTACAGGGTCTTGGCCAAGACCTGTGGCTCGCCAGGCAGTTCGTAGTCAAACTCTTCGGGATGGGTTCCCGGGCCGATGACGGGCAGAGAGGGAAGATTGGCGGTGTGGCCGGCCTCCTCCACTACGGCGGCAACGTGTTGCAGCACCTCATCGACGCTCATGGTGTACATCTCGCGGCCGTTGTCATAGCCGCTCTCGATGGCCTGCCTCAGATACCGGCCTGCCGCCTGCGCGGCCAGGTAGTCGGTGATCACCTTTCCATTGCGGCGCTTCTGCTCAACCCAGGCCTGAGTCGGCATGGCGATCCACACCGGCTTTCCGTTTACCGCGAAGCGGATATCGGTGGCGTCCGCATGGCGGGTCGCAATGGCCACCACCGTGCCCTTCCAGACACAGTGCAGCTTCTCTGAGGTCCAACGATCGGTTGCTACAAAGTCTTCATACATGGCTCTTTCAGGGTAGACGCTGGGTCTTGCGCTAGGCAAGCCACAGGCCAGGAGTTCGCCGGCCTGCGCCTGGCGCCGGCGCCGGAACGCCATCAAATCGGCCTCTGCTTTTGATTTATAATCGGCAACACCCTCGTTCGGTGTCCGGCGTCGAGAACGTTCGCGCAGAAGCTTCTGCCCTACGCTGCCCCTTCTGCTCAGTCGATGGGTCCGTCCCCGGGTTTGATCTTCAGCCTGAATTTCGCGCTGATTTTCGGAGGAATCTCCCTTGCGCAGACCTTTGCTCCCGTGCCGGTTGCTCTCTCCATTCCTCCTGGCTCCCTTGGCTTTGGCCCAGACTCCGGCCAAGCCCACGGCGAAACCCAACGCCGGGAGTCCCTCCGATGTCCTGATCTTCGCCAACGGGGACCGCCTTACCGGCAAGCTGGAGAGCGTTACCGCCGGCAAAGTCATCTTTGATAGCGACATGGCCGGCAAAGTCACGATCTCCATCGACAAGATCAAGGAACTGCGCTCGGGAGCCCAGTTTGCTCTTCTCCGCAAGGGAGTGATCGTTAAGAAGCAGACCGTTCCAGAGGGTTCGGTAGAGGTAGCGGGGGGAAATCTGAAGCTGACCCCGGCGCAGGGTCAGGCTCCGGCGATTGTCCCGGCCGATCAGGTGAATTATCTGATCGACCGCGCCTCCTTCGACAAGACGATCAGCCGGCCGCCCGGCTTCTTTGGAGGATGGAGTGGCACCCTCACGGGCGGCGCCAGCGTGGAGCGCTCCACGACCAGCGGAACCACGTTTAACGCCAGCGCGGCCCTGGTCCGCGCTGTTCCCACGGTCTCCTGGATGGACCCCAAAAACCGCACCATTCTCAATGTCAATGAGAGTTACGGCAGTCTCTCGACCCCGGTCATTCCGCCCACCGTCCCACCTTCTCCGCTCAGCGTGGTGGTCACCAGCATCTTCCATGCGGGGCTGGAGCGGGACGAGTACCTCTCTCCCCGGCTCTTTGTTCTGGGGCATACCTCCTTCGATCACAACTTCGGTCAAGGTCTGGAACTCCAGCAGGTGTATGGCGCCGGTTTTGGCTATACGGCCTTCAAAAACGCCAAGCAGGAGCTCGATCTCAAGGTGGACATGCAGTATGAAAAGCAACAGTATTTTTCCTCCGTCACCAACGGAATCGTCACGACCACGCCTCCGGTGAACCTCTTCGGATCCACCCTATTTGAGGGCTACACCCGCCACCTGGCGCATGGCGTTCTGCTTACGGAGACCGCCAGCGTTCTACCCGGATGGAATATCTTGAGCGATTACTCGGCAAACCTGACCGCGGCGCTGACGGTACCGGTCTACAAGCGGCTGAGCGCAACGGTTTCCGTGGATGACGCCTTCCTGAACGATCCAGCGCAATATTACAAAAAGAACTCCTTTCAGTTCATCACCGGGGTGACCTACGTCCTGCCGTAGGCTCTGGGGCCGGAGGGCAGGGGATCTCGGGCGCCGGAAGCGGATTTCCCCATGGAATGCCTCCCGGATATGCCGCCGGAACGGCATTCCCATCCCCTTCCAGCGGTCCGGGATGTTCTAATGGCATTTAGGTGCAAACAGCCTGCGATGTTCTAATGGAAGGATGCATGCCTGCCATCCCGGTTGGCGGAGATCGCCCTCCTTGTCCTAGCCGGCGGATAGCGCCTGTTGGGCGCCGTGATGGGAGCCGGGATCCAGCAAGAGATCTTCAGGAGTTCAGAGTCGATGTTTGATGTGCGGAGATGGAAAGTAAAGTTGGTTCTCTCAAGTTTGGCAACTTGTCTGCTGGCTGGGGCGCTTGTGCCGGCGACAGCCCAGACTCAAAACCAGAAGAAAAAGAAGAAGAGACAACAGGAGAGTCAGATTCTTCGCGAGACGAACGCGACCCGGCTTGCGCGTATTCGCCACGATATTGAGCAGACCTACTCTTATCGCTATGAGATCATCGGCGGGGGCGGTTTTCTACGCTTCCGCAGTGGCGAGTTCCTGCAGCGAAACAATGAGATTACCTGGGCTTCGGCCTTCAACTACTATCTGAACCGCAAATTCGCTCTGGTAGGTGACGCGCGCGGCTCGTTCGGCAACGCTCGCGCCTATACCGGCATCACCAACCCCTACGGCGTCTACCGGCCCCAGATCAACGAGTACATGTTCATGGGAGGGGTCAGCTACCGCTTTTACGCCAGGGAGAAGTACGCGGTGAGCGTTCAGGGGCTCGGTGGCGACGTCTGGGGTGTCTTCAGCGGCGGCAGCAAGGGGATCCCGTCCACGCTGATCGGCCTCTGGCGCAGCGACCAGCGTCCGGTGTTTTCCGGCGGCGTCAGCGTGGACTATAACCTGACTCCCAATTGGGCTGCGCGGCTTACTCCCACCTGGGTTGGAACCAACTTCATCGGACCCACAGGCGCCGGCATTCAGAGCAACCTTGGCTTCAATATTGGTGTTCTATATCGCTTTGGCCATCGCTGAAGCTCCTCCGGTGGCGATGGACCCTGAAACCTGCCGCTGTTGAGACGATGCGGCCGGCGGCGGTTCACCGGCTGTGCCAGGCTTCCGAACATGTCGAAGATTCCGAGCCGCTCAGGGCCTGCGTGGCAGCCGACGGGCGATGCTGAAGCGCTCCGCGATGGGCCCAGCCGAACCGATCCGCTGTCTTAAGCGGGACTGGAGGTAAAATAACCTCATGTCCAAAGGCTGGGAATCCAAGGGAACTGAGGAGCAGCAGGCGGAGGCGGAACGCAGGGCGGAAGCAAGTCCGGCTGGTTCTTCGGGCCCAGCTTCTTCCAGCTCGATTTCGGCATCAGAGGCCAGGAACGCTGAGCTGGCGCGCGCCGAGGCGGAGCGCCGCCGCCGCGTGCAATCTCTGGAACTCCAGCGTGAGCGGGTCTTGTCGGAGCGAACTTCAAACCCTCACCGCCGCAGCGCTCTGGAGTTGGCTCTGGCCACGATCGAGCGGGAGTTGGAACAACTCGGCTGGTCGATCAAGATCTGACGTTCAGAGTTGTCTCTGTGGTGTCTCTGTGGATGGGCCCACGCATGGGAGCGGGTGAGAGGCGTTGCCTGCGTAGGAAGACGCTCATGGAGGCGCCTCTCCGGCGAACCTCACCCGGAAGATGCGTCAGGAGCGGTTCCAGGCCAGATGTACCTGTGTTGAGTGTGTTCCAGGCCGCTGTCCCCCGTTGGCCACAGCGGCTTGAGGGTGATGGCTGCGGAGAACAGCAATCCTGGAACGGTTTAGCGGTCTTCGCCGCTGCCGGAGTTCTCGTCTTTCAGCTTGCTGGCGATGTTGGACCAGACGGTGTCGCTGGGGTCGCCCACCGGCTCGAAAAGGCTCTTGGCCTGCTCGGCGATGGTCTCCAGGTCGCGCACCAGGGCGGCGCAGTTGGGGTGTTGCCGGAAGAAGTTGGCGAAGCGGGGGTCGGAGCTGATGGAGCCGCCGCTGGCTTCAAAGAGTTCTGGAAGGTACTCTTCAAATTCTGCGGGGGTCATCGTGTCGAGGTTGATTGAGGCGAGGTCCTTCATCGCGATGTCTCCATCAGCCGGTTCTCAGGCTGCAAGTTTTGAGGGTCACGCAGCAATTCGCGAAGCCGCAGACGGGCCTTGTGGAGTTGCGACTTGCTGTTGCCCGTGGAGCACTCCAGCATGGTGGCGATTTCGTTGTGCTCAAAGCCTTCCACATCATGGAGCACAAAGACCATCCGGTACCCGGGTGGAAGCATGGCGACGGCTCGTTCCAGCGTCACCCGGTCCACGGAGCCGGAGAGTTGGGGATCACGGGCGCCGAAGTCGCGCTTGGGCGCATCCTCCTCGGAGGGGTTGATCGTCTCTTCCAGTGAGACCAGTTGCAGTCCCTTCTTGCGCAGGTGCATCAGGACCAGGTTGACGGTTAGGCGGTGCAACCAGGTGGAAAAGGCGCTTTCGCCACGGAAACTGTCCATCTTCCGGAAGAGGTGGAGGAATGCCTCTTGCGTCATGTCCTCCGCCTCGGAGACGTTGCCCAACATGCGCAGGCAAAGAGTATAGACACGCCGTTTGTGGAGAGCGTAGAGTCGCGCAAAGGCGTCGGGGTCGCCCTTTTTGGCGCGCTCAATAGCGTCGGCTTCGCCGGCGATAGGAGCATTCCGCTTGAACAAGCCGGGGTTCGGTTCCGTTTGCATTCTGAGTTGGCCTTGAAGTTCCTGGAGTTCCATAGATAGGTTCCGTCCGCTCCTGGCCGGATACGGCCCTGGGATGGAACGGCGCAGAGGTGCTTCTCTAACTGTAACTCTCCGCGCTGGCTTACGGGCTCGGAACCTTGGACGAATCAAATCGCTCCCAAGGTAGTCTCCGGCGCCTGACCGAAAAATCTTAGCTTCCCAGGAAACGGGCATAGAGAGAGCGAGCCAGCCCAACGTCGGTGGTGCCCTGCACCAGGGCCCGGCCGTCGGGGAAGACGGTCAACGTGTAAGCGCTGTAGGTAAAGCGCAGAAGCAGACCGTTGGATCGAGCGTTCCGAACCTCTTCCAGGCGCTCCAGGCGGCTCTTCAGACCGGCCAGGTCGATTGGGTGTTGATGCTGATGGATCTGCACGGAGTTGCGTCCACACAGGGTGATATGTGGACGCTGTTCGCCAGCGAGGGCGCGGAAGTTGCGCCGGTCACATACTTCGCAGCCGGGGCGGGGGAGGCCGGTGGAGATCTCGGAGCGAGCCATGGTCCCCTGCGCATTGGGAGACCACAGATCGAAGGAAACCAGGGAGCGGCGCATCAGGTGCGGCTGATGGGTGAGAAACTTCAGGGCCTCGGTCGCCTGGATGGAAGCGGCCAGATTGACGGCTGTCGACAAGATTCCCGCCGTATCGCAGGTCTCCAGGTTGCCTGAGGGCGCTGAAGGGAAGATGCAGGCCAGGCATGCGGTCGGTTCGATAGCCGGCTTTGTGTTCCGGCATTCCGCCGTGTCCTCTCCAGCCTCGTTCGATTCGGCCCCCGGGGCCGGTTTGGGCAGGATGTTCATGGTGGCCGCATAAGCGCCGACGGCGGCGGCGTAGATCCAGGGACGTCCGTCGCGGACGCAGAGGTCGTTGATCAGGTAGCGGGTCTCAAAGTTGTCCGTGCAGTCCAGAACGAGATCCGCTGCGAGCAGTTGAGGGGCATTTTGGGGGACCAGATCCGCGATGTGAGCCGTCACCCGGATGCTGGAGTTGATGCGCGCCAGATGGCGGCGGGCGGCTTCGGCCTTGGGCAATGCCGCCTGAGCGTCCTCCTCGTCGAACAGCGTCTGACGCTGCAGGTTGGATGGTTCCACGAAGTCCCGATCGATGAGAGCAAGGTGTCCTACACCGGCTCTGGCGAGCAGGCCGGCGGTGGCGGCTCCCGTGGCGCCGACGCCCACAATCGCCACGTGAGCGCGGCCTAAAAGCTGCTGGCCGGCTTCTCCAACCCCGGGGAAGAGAACCTGGCGGGAGTAGCGTTCGCGATCGCCGATGGCGGCATCCGGCCCGGACCGCGCTTTGTCCCCAGCCGTCTCCCGTTCGATCGCCGCATCTGCGCCGGCATCCGAGTTTGCGCTCCGGTTCACGTCGAGCATGCCGAGGGCGGTGGGGGACGCGGACATATATCTGGAGTATACGGTTGCGAGGGGATCCGCAAGGGCTCCTGGAAACGCCTTCACGGCCCCATTTCTTCAAGATGGCAACGGTAAAATGAAAAGGATACAGGACTGTGGAAGAAGAGTGCTTTCGCCGTTTTGGGGCGCCGGCTGCCTCGGAATGGAGCATCGCAGAGGATTGGACGGCGGCATTCGATTTTGAGGGTTGAGAGGAAGGCGGCGTTGGCGCGGAGCGAGTGGTCGAGCGAGCGCGAGAGGAAGCGACGCCCCGCGTGCCTGCCGCAGGTTGGGGGCCTGCCGGAATCCGTGCGCCTGGCCGGCCGCTGGTGGATAAGATTCTGGGCCCTGGCGCTGGCGCTGACAGCGGCGGCCGGAGTGGCCGGCGCTTCGACCGCATCAAGCGCGGCTCCCCCCGCGCAAAGCGTGCGGAATGCACTACCGGCGCTGCACGTGAGCCTCTGGTCCAAGGCCGGCGCCACGGTGACCGCGGTCAAGTTCACCGGAGTCGCCTTTCCCGCCGGAGATGAAATCTTCTCTCAACTCCAGCAGAAGGCCGGCCAGCCGTTAGACCCAGGCAAGGTGCGCGCCGACGAACGCAGACTGTTTGCTACGGGAATGTATGTGGATCTTAGCGTCGACCTGATCGCTTCCGGAAGCGGAGTTATCCTCGTCTACGCAGGTCAGCCGCGCTACTTTGTGGGGCGCGTGACCGTTGCAGGAGTTGACAACAGCCGGTTGGCGTCGCTGCTGGAGTTCTCCACCCGTTTGGATCCGGGCGCCCCGTTTTCCGATGGAGCCCTGGCGATCGCGGTGGAGGCGGTGAAAGAGGCTTTGGCGGAGAATGGGTTCTTTGTTCCGGCGGTGACCATGCGGACCAGCGTCGACCCCGTCGCAAACCAGGTGAACGTTACCTTCACGGTGATCACGGGACCGCAGGCGCGTATCGGTTCGGTGACCGTGGACGGTCCGGACCCTGGACTGGATATAGCCACCTTCCGCCGCAAGGGGCGCATGAACTGCGGCCGGTTCGCAACCATGTGGGACGATGCCTTGCACCGGAAGTGCATTTTGAATGTGACGCGGGAAACGGTGGGCAACGCGCTCTCTGGAGTTCGCTCGTTTTACCAGAATGAGAACCATCTGGAAGGAACCATCAGCCTGCGGCGCTCCGTCTATGGATCGTCCACCCGTCAGGTGGACTACGATTTTTACGCCAATCAGGGGCCAAAGGTCGAGGTATCCGTCGACGGCGTGAAGCTCTCCCGTTCGCGCATCAAGCTCCTGGTTCCCGTCTATGAAGAAGGAGCCGTGGATCGCGATCTGCTCAATGAAGGCCTGTACAACATCAAGGATTATCTGCAGCAGAAGGGATTCTTCAATGTGACGGCCAAGGTGCGGCTGCTGGGTAGTGGAAGCGGAGATGTGAAGGTGATCTATACCGTGCATACCGGCCGCCGGCACAAGGTGACCGCGGTCAACATCCGCGGCGACAAATACTTCGACAGCAGAACCCTGAAAGCGCTGTTGCGGGTCAAAAAAGCTGACGCCTACCAGCGCAGCGGGCAGTACAGCGCCCAGCTCGTCGCTGAGGATGCCGGCTCCATCGAGGCTCTCTATCAGGCCAACGGGTTCGGCCAGGTAAAGGTGACGCCGACGGTTAAGACGATCGATTCCGGGCCGAGTGGCAAGCCGCTGAAGGTGTCTCAACTCCAGGTGCTGTTCACCGTGGACGAGGGGCCACAACAGAAGTTTGGCAACGTCCAGTTGACCGGAGTGGAAGGCCGGTTCCGGCCGGCCATTCTGGCGATGTTGAGCGCCAGGACCGGCCAGCCTTTTTCGCTCACCGCGCTGTCGAACGATCGCGACGCCATCCTGAGTTACTACCTGGCGCGCGGTTTCGACCATGCGCAGGTCAAGATCGCGGATAGTGTCGAGAAGTCCAATCCGTTGCGTACCGACGTGGCGCTCCAGGTTACCCAGGGGCAGCAGGTCACCGTGCGGAATGTTCTGCTCTCCGGCGTTGTACACACACGGCTCAAGGACGTGCAGAGCCAGATCCAGGTGCATGCGGGCGACCCTCTGGATCAGGCGGCGTTGCTTCAGACCCAACGCAACCTCTACAACATGGCTGTGTTCAGCGAGGTCAACGCGGTGGTGCAGAATCCAAGGGGAGACTCGCCGGAGAAGGATGTGCTGGTGCAGGTCACCGAGGCCAAACGCTGGGACGTGACCTACGGTTTTGGCTTCGAGGCGCAGACGGGCACGCCGGGAGTGGTGACAGGTCTGCCCAAGGGTTCCACCACCGCGGCCCAGAACGGCAAGGCGGGGATCAGTCCGCGGGTGTCGCTGGATGTGGCCAGGATCAACCTGCGCGGCACAGAGGACTCGCTCACCTTGCACTCCGACTATGGCCTTCTGGAAGAGATTGCCACACTGACTTACAACGTGCCGGAGTTCTTTGGCAAACCGAGCCTGACCGGATCCATCTCCGGCGGCTACTCCAATATTCAGGACATTACCACCTTCGCCTCTTCCACACTGCAGGGCGATCTGCGTCTCACCCAGAAGGTGAATCGCGCCGACACCTTGATCTATGACTTCGAGTACCGCCGGGTGTCCGTGAATCCAAACTCACTGGAGATCACCCCAAACCTGATTCCATTGCTCTCCGAGCCGGTGATTGTAGGAGGCCCCCAGGTGACCTGGATCCATGACACTCGCGATCCGGGTCCGCTGAATGCAACCAAGGGACACTTCTTCTCCTTGCAGGAGATTCTGGCAACCTCGAAGTTCGGATCGCAGACCAACTTCAACTCGCTGGACGGCACCGAGTCCTCGTATTACAAGTTGGGGAAAGGGTATGTGTTTGCGCGCAATACGCGCATCGCATTTGAGGAGTCCTGGGGGCCGAACCCGAATGCAAACAACGCGGGGCAGCAGATTGGCGTTGTGTCAACCGCATGCGCCGGAGTTCTGCTGCAAACCAACCCGACCTGCGATGCGGTACCCCTGCCGGAGCGATTGTACGTGGGCGGAACAGACTCCCATCGCGGATTTGGCCTGAACGACGGCGGCCCACGCGACTTTACGACCGGTTACCCGGTGGGCGGGTCGGGGGCGGTGGTGAATAACTTCGAGTTGCGCATGCCGCCTTCCACCTTGCCGCTGGTGGGTGACAG
The DNA here is from genome assembly GCA_021819585.1 of Acidobacteriota bacterium. GTDB lineage: Bacteria > Acidobacteriota > Terriglobia > Terriglobales > Acidobacteriaceae > Granulicella. The sequence continues at coordinate 8,291 of JAKAQS010000060.1, read as the reverse complement.
CATCTCCTTTGTGCTCTTCCATGACATGGGCAATGCCTTTGAGTACCCCGGAGAGATGTTCAAGAGCATCGAGCACTTTCACCAGCCGGATAAGGCCGAGTGCAGAGATTTGGCCGGGCCGCTGGCCGCGGCCGGCGGCGTGGCCTCCAATGCCGTGGGAAACTGCAACTTCAACTACTACTCGCACGCGGTCGGCGTGGGCGTGCGCTACGGAACGCCCGTCGGACCCATCCGGCTGGACTTCAGCTATAACCTCGATCCGCCGATCTATCCTGTCTTTGACGACTTTACCGGCGTCCCGCCGTACGTTGGCGAGGCGAGCCACTTCAACTTCTTTTTCAGCATCGGTCAGGCCTTCTAAATGATGATGCGGCCGTTCACCCAACTCGGAGACACGCGGAGCAGAGGCAGCGCCTGGCCGGGGCCGTCTCTGCCGCAGGCCGCTTTCTTGCGGGCCTTCCTGGCCGCCGTTCCGGTCTCCGTCCTGGCATCCACTCTGGTGGCAGGCAGAGCGCTTGCTCAGAGTTCGTCTTCGCAGTTGCCGCCGGCCGCCTCGACGCCCTCCGTGGCGCAGTCGCAGTCGCCGCCTACGCAGATTCTGCTTCCCCGGCTGCCGCCGATGCCGCCGGTGGAGGGGGTAGAGGTGGATCGAGTGGTGGCCATTGTGAATGGCGACCTGATTCTGGATAGCGACGTGGACCTGGAGCGCAGGTTTGCGGCCCTGATGCCCTACGGAGAGGCGAGCGGCCCCTATGATCGCGATGCCGCGATCGAGCGCCTGATCAATCGCGATCTCATTCTCCAGCAGATGCGTTTGCAGCAAGGAGATGAGATTACCCAGGAGGCTGCGGCCCAGGATCTGGAAGACCTGCGCAACTCCATTCCAGTCTGCAGAAAATACCACTGTGAGACCAGGGATGGTTGGGAGAGATTTCTGGCCACGGAGGGCTTCACCCCGGAGAGCCTGCTCAGCGTCTGGCGTCAGCGGATGGAAGTTCTGGCCTTTATCGAGTTGCGCTTCCGGATGGGAATCAAGATCTCGCCGGCCCAGATTGCGCAGTATTACCAGAAGACGCTGCTGCCCCAGTACGCTGCGCTGCGCGTTACGCCGCCGCCGCTGAAGGAGATCGCCAACCGCATCCAGCAGGTGCTGCTGGAGCAGCAGGTCTCCGGGCTGCTGGATGACTGGCTGAAGAGCCTGCGAGCCCAGGGCAACGTGGTTGTGCTCGACCACGGCGGCCCCGGCCCGGCGAACCGGCCTGGAGAGGAGGCGCCATGAGCGAAGAAGATCCTCGCACGCCTCCGCCAACCGGGCCTTCGGAGCCTGCTTCAGATGCCGATCAGCCCATCCGGAAGAAGCGTGCCCTGCTGCGCGTCTTTGCGCGAAGCGCAGCCTCGCTGGCGGCATTTGTGACGGTGCTGCTGATCGCTGCCACATGGTACACCGGAACGGCGGACTTTCAACGCCGCCTGCGCAATGAAGTCGTCCGTACGCTCCAGAACGCCACAGGAGGACGCGTTGAAGTTGGGCGGATCCACTTCAGCCTCTGGGGCCTGGCCACCGAGGCCGACGGCCTGGTGATTCATGGAACCGAGGGGCCGGGGCAGATGCCGTACCTTTCGGCGTCCAGGATCATCCTGCGCGCGCACCTCAACATGGTGCTGACACACATTCGCGGGTTGGGACCGCAGTCGCGGATCAGCTTGCGCTATCTGCGCATCGAGCAGCCGCGCTTCCATCTGATCGTGTACTCGGATGGACATACCAATGCTCCGGCGCCCAAGCATCCGCACCCACTCAAGCAGCCGCTCACCGATACGCTTCTCAACCTCCAGGCCCGCCAGGTGGAACTGGTGCATGGCGTGGCCATGCTGAATGATCGTGTTCTCCCGTTCAACCTGGAGGCCAGGGACGTGAACGCCCGGATAGCCTACCTGCGCCGCACGGATCGGTATGGAGCCGTCATCGATCTCAATGATCTGCGCACCCGGATGGCGTCGCGGCCGGAGGTTCCGTCAAGGTTGCATCTCTCGGTGGAGATGGGGCGCGACATCGCGGCGATCTCCGACCTTGAGTTCTGGAGCGGTTCGGAGCATGGCAGCGCAGCGGAGACAGGCGCGAAGGTGGATGCGGGCGGAGATACGGCCACGCATTTGGAGGCTCGGCTGGAACTGCGCCACTTTGCACAACCTCTGTGGAAGGGGGCCGTCTGGGGTAGCGTTGGACTTGATCAGTTGCGCGACCTGGCCGATGTGGACGGGCTCGGCGGCGGGACGCTGGATGTGAATCTGCATGGGCAAAACTGCGTAACTGCCCAGACCACGCACAGCAAGACGCACCTTCCGCATCTTTGGCCTCTGCGCGGCAAGCGTGGCGCCAAGCCCGCAGCGCCGGCCGGGGGAACCGGCGCATGTACGCAGAGCTTCGCTCTGGCCGGCTCCGTGGCGATGCATCAGGTGGGATACCGGGACGAGTATGTGCGCCTGCACGGCATCGACGGCGGTGCGCAGATTCGCATCACGCCGCAGGCTTTGCAATTCACCCAGGCGAGCGCTTTTCTGCCTGGCGGCGGAACGGCCAGGGGTGATCTGACGATCGATCACTGGCTGGGGGGCAATACCCTGGCGGATCGCTCCCACGCCCTGCTCACGGCGACGGTGGATCATATTCCGCTGCGCACCGTGATGGACATCGTTGCCCCGGAGGGCTACGGAGACCTTGGATTCGACACTTCAATTACCGGGCCGGCGACGGTCGAGTGGGGTGGTCCACGCCTGGCCGACATCTCCGATACCGTGCAGGTGCAGGCCGACCTGAAGTTTGCCCCGGTGGGCCTCAGGCGCAGCGGGATCGCGTCAAACGTTCCGGTCAGCGGTGAGGTGATTGGGCATTACGATGGGCAGCCGGAGGTGGTCAGGCTGAAGCGCCTGGCGGTGCAGACTCGTTCCAGTTCGCTGCTGGCCAGTGGCGTGCTGGGCGTCAACGTCGGCGATCCCTTGACGAATCTGCAGACCAACTTCCACACCCGTGATCTGGGTGAGTTCGATCAGTTGCTGCGCACGCTGAGTTTTGAGGCCAATGGCAGAAGCGGAGCGCAGGCCATCCCTTTGATCCTGCATGGAGACGCGAACTTTGCCGGAACCGCCGGCGGCAAGGCGAGCGACCTGGATATTCGCGGCCATGCCACGGCCAGGAATCTGGTGCTGCGGCTGGGAGACATGAGCGGAGGCATGGCGGACGTTCTCATTGACTCCGCGGCCGGCAATGGAGAGTTTTCGCCGAACGGCGGGCTGACGCTGGCTTCTTCGACGATTCAGAGGGGGAACTCGGTGCTGAACGTGTCGGGCTCCTTCAAGCCGCAACGCATACTCCTGCATGGTCAGCCGGCCTATGCCTGGAATCAGAATATGGCGGTCGATACCACGGTGAAGCTGGCCAACGGTCAGGCTGGCGATCTGCTGCGGATTGTTGGAGAGCAGAGGAAGATTCCCGTAACCGGTACGGTGAACCTGGACCTGAACGCAACCGGGACGATGAAGGACATCATCGGCGGGGGATCTGTCACGCTCACCCATGGCGCGGCCTACGGAGAGAGCTACCAGAAGATTGCGGTGCGTATCGCCGCGGAAGGACAACAAGTGACGCTGACCCAGGTATTGCTGCAGGCGCACGGGCTTTCGATCCAGGGCAGCGCCGGATACAACCTGGGGAGCAGACAGCTTCGCGGCGAGGTGAGTGGAAGCAACCTGACGCTCGCCCGGTTGGACACGTTCCGCAGAATCGAGCCAGGTCTTGATGGCAAGCTCTCCTTCACGGCGATCGCGAATGGAACCTTCCAGCGCCCGGATTTGCATGCTCGAGTCAAGCTGGCTGGAATCTCCATGCAGGGAAGGCGTCTGGGTGCGCTGACGCTGAAGGCTGACAGTGCCGGTTCGGATCTGCGCTATGAGATGCAGGCGGCTCTGGTGGGAGCTCAGTTTCATGCCGCCGGGCAGACCTCCCTGCTGGCGGACTACCAAACACAAGCCAGACTCACCATGAGTGGCCTGGATCTTGCGAATGTGATCGCGCTGCTGGCGCCGGGATCCGTCAAGGGCAGCTCAGCGATCGATGGAACGGTAAGCCTCTCCGGGCCGGCGGGGCATCCCAGCTCCATGCGCGGCAGCGCGGAGTTCGATCACGTCGACTTCAAGCTGCAAGGGGTGGAACTGCGAGCGGCGCAGCCCCTGCGAGCCGGCCTGAGCGATGGCGTGGTGCGGTTGGACCAGGTTCATATTACGGGGCAGGATACGGACCTGAACGCCTCGGGCACGGCGGTGGTCTTTGGAGATCCCAACCCGCAGGGCGGCAGGTTGAACCTGGCTGCCGGCGGCAGCGTCAGCATGGCTCTGGCGGAGACCTTCGATCCGGATCTGACCAGTTCCGGGAGGGTCACCTTCAAGGCAGTGGCCGGGGGACGGTTGAAGAAGCCGACTCTCGCCGGCGATGTCGCCTTCCGCAATGTGAACCTTTCCCTGGAGGGGGTCGCCAACGGACTGAGCAGCCTGAATGGAACCGTCGTTTTCACCCAGGACCGTCTGGACGTGAAGAACCTGACTGCGATGACCGGTGGCGGCCTGTTGAAGATTGGCGGGGGGATTACCTATCAGAATGGCGTCTTCGTCAATCTCAGCGCGACGGGGGAGGCGGTGCGTGTGCGTTACGACGGATTGAGCGCCACGGCCAACGCCGGCTTCCGGCTGCAAGGGACGCCGCAGTCCATGCTGCTCTCCGGCGACGTGATGATGACCCGTTTCGGGGTGGGGCAGGACATAGACGTCTCCGCATTCTCTTCCGTCGGAGGCGTGCAAGCGCCGCCGGACCCGAACTCCCCGGCGAACAAGATTCGGCTGGATGTCCACATCACCAGCTCGCAGCAGCTTGAGTTCCAGAACTCCTTTGCCGAACTGGCTGGGAGCGTGAATCTGACCATGCGGGGATCGCTCGCTTCGCCCAGCCTGCTGGGGAGCATCCAGATTACCGAGGGCAGCGCCAATTATCTTGGAACCAAATATGAGCTGGAGCGAGGGCTGATCGACTTCAGCAATCCGGTGCGGATCGATCCGACCATTGACCTGGATGCGACCGCGCGTATCGAGAGCTATGACATCACGGTGGGCGTGCATGGAACCATCAATAACCTGAAGCCCACCTATCGTTCTGAGCCGCCGCTGACCGAAGCCGATATCTTCAACCTGCTGGCGCTGGGACGAACTCAGGAGGAGGCGCAGCTTAACCAGGAGCAGGTGGGAACGGCAACCAACGCGACATCCAACGCGCTGCTCGGCGGGGCACTGAATGCGACTGTGCAGAGCAGAGTGGGCAAGCTCTTTGGCGCAGGCTCGGTGAAGATTGATCCGGCCTTTATCGGCACCCTGGGCAACTCCTCCGCACGGATCACCGTGACCGAGCCGTTGTCCCCTCAGGTGACCGTGGTCTTTGCCACCAACGTGAATGAGACCGCCCAGCAGTTGATTCAGGTGCAATACCAGTTGAATGACGAGTATGCGATCGTCGCCACCCGCGATGAGAACGACGTATTCTCGCTGGTGCTCAAGCTGCGCAAGCGCTACCGCTGAGGGTGTGGAGAGGCCGCATCGCCGTAGTCGGCCAGGCGCGAGCCAGGCGCGGCGGATTGGGTCATGACGGCCGGAGGCATGGCGCGAGCGAGTTCGCCCGTTTGCCAAACCTCTCTCCCGCAACCTGCCCGCAAAGGCTTGGGATGGCCGGGCCGGGGCGTTTAAGATAGAAAGGTCGCACTTGGCGAGGCGGACAAGATTCGCCTGCCCGGAAGATCAAAAGAGTAACGGAAGAATCTGATGGAGAATGTCCTTCGCAGCACGCGCATCACGCTGGAGATGATCAAGTGGGAACACTCGATCTTCGCCCTGCCGTTTGCTCTTACCGGAGCGATGTTGGCTGCCCATGGCTGGCCGTCGCTCAAGGTGCTCGTCTTGATCCTGGTTTGCATGGTGGCGGCGCGCTCCGCGGCCATGGCGTTCAATCGGCTGGTGGACGCCAGGCTGGATGCCGGCAACCCGCGCACGGCGATGCGGGCGATCCCGGCCGGACATCTCTCACCCGGCTTTGTGGCGGCGTTCACCCTGGTGGCCTCCGGCGTGTTTGTGCTGGCAGCGGCGTTGCTGAACCGGCTGACGCTGGAGTGCGCTCCCCTGGCGTTGGCCGTGTTGCTGGCCTACAGCTACATGAAGCGGTTCACCCGATGGTCGCATCTGGTGCTTGGCCTGGCGTTGGGCATTGCTCCTGCGGCCGCCTGGATCGCCGTGCGCGGCAGCCTGGCGCCAAGCATCCTGCTGCTCACCGCGATCGTGATTCTGTGGGTGGGCGGCTTCGATGTGCTGTATGCGTGCCAGGATCTGGACTATGACCGCAAGGTGGGACTCTTCAGCGTGCCGGCCAGATATGGTTTGCAAGGAGCGTTCTGGATTGCGCGTTCGATGCACCTGATCATGGCCGTCTTGCTCTTTCTTCTGCTGCGCCTCTTCGGGCTGGGCGAGATCGCTCTGGCCGGGATGTGCCTGGTGGTCTTGCTGCTGGCCTATGAACACATGATCGTGAGCCCACGCGACCTGAGCCGGATGAACGCGGCCTTCTTCACGCTGAATGGAATCATCTCGGTGGTGTTTTTTATCGCCGTGGCCGTGGATATTCTGCATGGCCGCAAGGCGCTGTGAGGGCCTTGGGCTGCGCTTCAGTGGCGCGGTCCTCATCGGCTCGGATTCGCGCTGTGACGGTGGGTGTTTGGGAAAATCGTAACTGAGTGAAGGAGCCGAATGCCGCGAGCGGGGAGCATCTTTGACGGCCGGGAAGACGCCGCAACCAATGGTCTGCATCGCATTGCGATTCAGGGAGAGCGCGGATCCAACAGCCACATGGCCGCCCTGGAGATGCTGGGAGATGTGGAGGTGATTCCGTGCGGCGTCTCCGCTGAGGTGATTGACGCGGTCCTGATGGAGCGCGTGGACGCCGCCGTGTTGCCCATCGAGAACAGCTTGCACGGTTCGGTTGCCGAGCACTATGACCTGCTTTTGACGCATCCGGTGCGCATCGACGCGGAGAGCCTGTTGCGAATACGGCATAACCTGATCGCAGCTCCCGGAGTGAAGCTGGAGGAGATTCGCAGCGTGCTGTCGCATCCGGTGGCGCTCTCCCAGTGCCGGCGGTTCCTGGAGAGCTTTCAGCAGGCTACACCGGTGCCGTTTTATGACACGGCCGGCAGCGTGAAGCACCTGATGGAGAAGAATCTCCGCGATGTGGCGGGGATCGCTCCCGAGCTGGCGGCCGAAGAGTATCGAGCCCGGGTGCTTCTGCCGGGCATCGAGGACCATGCGCAGAACTTCACTCGCTTTCACCTGCTGCGGCGCGGCGCGGACGCTCAGCCAAAGGGCTTGGCCCCAGCCAATAAGCTCACCCTGGCCTTTGCGGTGGAGCACCGTCCGGGAACTCTGGTGGCTGCTCTGGAGCGGCTGCGTGATCTGGGCGCAGACCTGACCAGGATCGAATCGCGCCCGGTTCTGGGCCGGCCTTGGGAGTATGTGTTTTACGTGGAGCTCCGCTATGACGGCGAAGCCATGGCGGACCGTGTGGTCCGTGTGCTCCAGCCGCACTGCACGCTGGTCAAGGAACTTGGGCGATACGCAGCGGCTTGAATCCGCCGTGGGCGCGGACTGCGCGCTCTCCTCCTAGGCGTTGAGCTTCGCCGCATCCGTCTCCTCCGGCAAGCGCCGCAAAGACCTTCGCCGGATGAGCAGGAAGAATACCGGAACCAGAATCAGCACGTGAATGGTGGAGGTGATCATGCCGCCGACGATCGGCGTGGCGATGGGCTTCATGACGTCCGAGCCGATGCCGGACTCCCAGAGAATGGGCGCAAGGCTCAAGATGACGGCGGTGACGGTCATCAGCTTGGGCCGAAGGCGCTGTACGGCGCCCTCCACAATGGCCTGGTGCAAGGCGGTCTCGCTCATGGGCGTGCCTTGCTGGAGCAGGCGCTGGAGGGCCTCATCCAGATAAAGCACCATCACGACGCCGGTCTCCACCGCAATACCAAAGAGGGCGATGTAGCCGACCCAGACGGCCACGCTGAAGTTATAGCCGAGCACCCACTGCAGAAGGAGTCCTCCGGACATGGCGTAGAGCGTGGGAAAGAGGAGGACGGCCGCCTCCAGGGGCGAACGAAAGACCAGGTAGAGGAGAAGAAAGATGACGAAGAAGACGATGGGAGATCGGA
>JAKAQS010000059.1 GCA_021819585.1 Acidobacteriota bacterium | reverse complement strand
CAGAAAGGAACGCAAAGATGGCCAGCGCGGTGATGCTTGTGTCCTGGGTTTTATCGTAGCTGAGGGCGAAGTCGGGATAGAGGGACAGCGCGGAGACAACCACGAGCGTGAGGGCCGGACGCAGCCCACTTAGCCGCAGGAACATCCAACAGCTCGCCAGCATCAGGAGCGACAGCGCGATATTCACTGCGGTGACGCCCTCTTCCGACCCGAAGAGCTTGTACCCCTCGGCAAGGAGTGCCGGATAGAGAACTGGGAGAAAGTCGTATTGGATGTGCCCCGTTCGCACCATCTCCATGGCCGGGCCCATATATTGGTCAAGCCAATAATGCCTGTACGTGGAGAGCCTGACGCTGACGAAGGCCACGAAGAGGCTTACGCACAGAAGCGCGGATAGGCCAAGCCAATCGGTTCGCAGCCCAAGATCGAGACCGGCGGATCCGCCCGGAGCAGCAGGTAAGGAGCGCACGGGGACTGAGAGTTTGGGCTCGCTGGGCAGTGGCACGGCGCCTCCGAAGAAGGTGCCGGTGAGGCCCGTGAGGCTCGACAAGGGTCGGGCGGGTTGGATCCGGCTAACGTTGGCTCCGGTAAGGATAGCACCGGATATGTTGCGCACGGCCTGATGTCCCGGATCTCAAAAGACTCGAAAGGGCCGAGATGCGGGGTCACCGGCGTCATGGCACAGCGTCTTCTGTGTGAACCACAGCCATGGCGTACAGGAAGAAGACGCTGAGCAGCAGCAGCGTCAACGGCAGGGGGCGATTCAGCGCCAGCCACAGAACGCCGTGAAGCGCCCCCCCGCGCCAAGCTAGCCGCGCTGCCATAGTGGGTGCAAGATGCACGAACTGGTGCGACAAGGTGATTGTCGCCAGCGCGCTGAGCGCCAGCGCCGCCCTGCCCAGCCGGCGGTAGCGGCAGGCCAGTGCGGCCACGGCGGGAAAGACGAGCAGCAGCAGCCGGGTGTCATACTGGCGGTGATAGATGGGCAGAAAGCTCAAGGCAGCCGCCGCGGCCAGCGCCACCAGATCGCCCTCCCGGATAGCGCTGGGACTGTGTCCATCAGGTCGAGCTGCGGCGGGCCGGCGCAGTAAAAGGTAGAGCCAGGCCAGAAAGAAGGGCAGAAAACTAGCGTAGGCCGCCAGGTTGTAGAAGCGGGACGAGTCATGCCGCAGAGCGAAGAGCGCCTGCAAGCTAGCGATGCTCCCGACCTCATCGTTGCTCGGTCCGGGGTTGCTGGCCTGGCCCGGCGAGGCGATCTCTTCCAGGTTATGATGCAGCTCCTGCGGCCAGTGGGCTGAGGCCGGATGGTGAAACGCCAGCAGCATGCCGGGCGTCATCAGCGCCAGCGTCGCTCCCAGCGTGAAGAGCGCCAGCCGCCGCCGGCTGACGGCTGGAGCGGACATCTCACCGGCGGACGGCAAGGCTGCTGCGGAGGCCGAGGGCGTTGCCGAGTCGTCACCCGGCGAGAGCAGAAAGAACAGCCAGAGGAGCGCTCCTACGTGCGGCTTGAGGGTGAGGCTGACGGCAAAGGCCAGAACGCCAAGGGGGAGAGCCCGCTGGCGCAGGAAGCTCCACGCCGCGAGGACCACCAGGCTTATGGAGTACATCGCCGGCTGGCCCAGCATCACCAGAATGGTGCTGGAGGCAACAAAGACGGCGAGCACGGCCTGGGCCCCGAGGACTCCGAGTGGATGCCGGCGAGTTGCAGACGAGCGGTCCTGCGGGCCAGGGCAAGCGGTGCAAAGGTCGGCGCTGGCCAGCGCCGCAGCGCAGAAGAGAAGCATCCCCAGGCCCAGCCAGATCGCTCGCGCCAGAGGAAAGGGAAGCAGGGCCAGCGGGATGGTGAGGAAGAGCGCCGAGGGCGGATAGTTGGCGTTCCAGGGGCGGAAGGGCCGAAGGTCAGACGGGTCTCCATTGTGGCGGAGATATGCCTGTTCGATCTGCGCGGAGTCGTAGGGATCACAGCCTTCGATGAGGCAGAGGGTGCTGGAGTAGACGGGCTTGAAGTCAAAGCTCTGCAGCGTGGAGCGCTGATCTTGGTAACCACGCACGGCAAAGAAGAGGCAGCCGAGCAGCACCAGAAGGAAGCCGAGGATGCGGCGGCGGTACGCCTCGATCGTCAACAGAAGGACCTCCCGCCCGGGGATGAGAACGTGTGTGGCTTCCATCTTTACACAAGCGCTGTCGTGGCACGGCACCTGATCGTGGCCGAGGCTTTGGGTGGATCTGCTTCTGTGCAGGATCCGCCACCCGACCGGTCCGCAGTCTTTTGTTCTTTGTTCTTTCGTCGAGAGCCAGAAGAGCGGTCGCTCCCAGGTCAGTCCAGCAAAGATAGTCCAGAGGCACGCGATATCTGTGGGTGCTGATGATGAGGCAGAACGGAAGCAGGAGCGCAAACAGGACAGAGGCAATGAGAAGCCGGGTATCGAAACCCCTGCGGCGGTAGCAGAGAAGGGACACGAGGATCCAGAGCGGAATGCCGAGCGCGGCGAAGACCTTTGCCGCTCCTGCAAGGGTGTGGAGCGGGTGAAGGTGCAGGTCCGGGAGCATCATGTAGCCGAACTTGAGCAGGAAGAGCTCGACCACCTCTCCCGGATGCTGCCGCATGAAGGCGATGGCTGCGGCTCGATAGAAGCGATCGAAGCGCGGGTCCCTCCTGGGGTTGCAGGCTACATGATCGGCGGAACAGGCCTGCGCCATCGAATCCTCTTCGTTCCATAGGTGCGAGGAGGTGTATGGGTTATATCCGGCGAATAGATTGTAGGAGCCGTTTCTGGGGAAGAACACCGAGCCGTGGATGAGGGCGACGACAGGCCAGTAGACGACCGCGGCGACGACGGTTTGGGTAAGAAAACGCTGAACCAGCCGGCTCATCTTGAGGCGATGCATCACGAACAGCGAAGCGGCGCCCAAGGTCACCATCTCGGAGCGGACGAGGATGGCGACGCCGAGCGTGATCCCTACGAGCAGGTCCGGGAGCCAGAGACGGTGCTTCTCCCGGCACAGGTAGATGGTGGCTGATAAAAACGAGAAGATGGAGGTGGCTGTGAGGCTCGTGTCCTGGACCTTGGTGTAGCTGAAGAAAAAGTCCGGGTAGAGGGAGAGCGCAGACACCACCAGCAGGGTGAGGGTTAAGCTCAAGCCGCTCAGCCGCAGGAAGACCCAGGCGCCTGCCAGCATAAGGAGAGAAAGCGCGATGTTCACCGCGGTTACGCCTGTTCTCGATCCCGTGATCCTGAAGCCCTGGGCCAGCAGGGCCGGGTAGAGGACGGGGAGGAAGTCGTCCTGGATCTGTCCGGTCCGCGCCATCTTCATGGCTGAACCCATACTCGCTGCCGTGGAGATAGTCTGCCGGCCTGCCGAAGCCGAGGGCCACAGCCAGGCTGACGGACAGCAGGCATAGCAGGCCGATGAGATCGTTCCAGCGGCTGCCACGGCGGAGGGGCGCCTGGGAGTGGAGTGGGAGAGAGAGGCTGGTCCTTCGGGCCGGATGCAAGCTGCCTCCCAAGATGCTGCCGGCTGGGCCCATGGGACGCAGCAAAAGTCGAGCGTGGGGATGATGCCGCTGACAGGCTAAAGATAGCACAGGCCGGAGTGGTTCACGTCGGTACGCAACGGCTGACCGCGGCGATCCCTCCAGCGATCTTGCGCGAATAGCGGTGGGCCTATTCTGGCGTGGATGGAGCTCTCAGGCCGCGCTCTGGTACCCTGACATCGTCTTTTTCCGAACTTCCACGCTCGACCCTTGCAGAGATCAACGGGCAAAACCGATAACCTTGCCCGGAGAATCCATGCAATTGGTCCGCAGGTTCCGTCTACACGCCCTGTTCTGCGCTCTGGCCGTGCTGTTCTGTGCGCTGATCAGCCGGCCCTACGCCAGCATGGGCGTCTGCGACGATGGACCTTACATCCTGATGGCGCAGCACCTGGCCCGGACCGGCCATGTGGCCTACAACGGCTGGGCCTCGCCGATGATGCTCTGGCAGTTCTACCTGGGCGCGGCGTTTGTCAAGCTGTTCGCATTCGGTTTTACCACGGTGCGGATGAGCACCCTGCTGGTGGCCGTGGTGACGGCCTGGCTGCTCGAACGCACGCTGGTGCTGGCCGGCATCAACGAGCACAACGCTACGCTAGGCACGCTGGCTTTTGTACTTTCGCCGCTGTACCTGCAGCTCTCGGTCACCTACATGAATGATATCTTCGGCCTGCTGGCAGTGGTCATCTGCTTGTACGGCTGCCTGCGCGCCCTGCAGTCCGCAGCAGCACGGGGAGAAGCAGGAGATCCGGGCGTTTCGCGGGATCGCGCGACGATCTTCTGGCTATCCTTTGCCGTGGTGACGAATGCGGTCTTTGGCACCGCGCGCCAGATCGCCTGGCTGGGCATCCTGGTGATGGTGCCCTCGACGCTGTACCTGCTGGGCTGGCATGGCCTGTCTGCGTGGCAGGATGGACTGCGAGGGCGGAAGAGTGTTCTGATTGCAGGCGCTGCCGCAACCCTGGCCGGAGCGGGATTCATTGTGGCCTGCATGCAATGGTTCAAGCGCCAGCCCTACGTCATTCCAGAGCATTTCAGCATACACGGTGGAGGGGGGGTGAACGTTCTTGCTACGTTTTTCCATGCTTCTCTGGAGCTTCCCTTCCTTCTGCTCCCGATCGTGGTTCTCTTTCTCCCCGAGCTGCGCAGGGACGTGCGCCGGTCCGTCAAGGTCGGCTCCGCGGCTTTTCTGGCCTATATCGTGATGCTGCTGATCCTCTATGTTGGGCACGCCATGATCCGCCCTGTATTGGAGCCTGCCATGAGGGACTGGGTGACGAGGCGCGGTGTGGGACCAGCATATTTGGATGCGGGGCGGCCTCCTGTTTTTCTAGGTCGGTTTGCTCGACTCGTGTTGACCGCTGCCTCGATCGGCGGCCTGCTCGGCCTGATCGTTTCGCTGGCCCGGCCTCGGCGGGAGGCACCCGGGGTGGGCGACCGCCGACCTCTTCCATGGCGGCAGCTCTGCATTCTTCTTGGTCCCTTTGCGGTTGCGTATGCCCTGATTCTGGCCTCCCCTGGCAGCTCGGCCGGCGGCATCCCCGATCGGTACCTTTTGGAGTTGCTAGCCGTCGCCCTTCCGCCTGTGGTACGTCTTTATCAGGAACAGATCCGGGTAAGAACGCCAGGGGTCGCTCTGCTTCCGGTTGCTGTGGCAGCGACTTACGGCGTTGTGATGGTGCATAACATGTTCTCGCTGGACCGCGCCCGGGTAAGGCTTGCCGCCGAGTTGCACGCCCAGGGCGTCCCGGACACAGCGGTGGATAACGGCTGGGAGCAGAACTTCGTGACCGAGATTCGATTTTCCGGCCATATCAATGATCCTCGTATCCAGACTCCTCCCCGTGCCTACGTTCCAGTCCCTGCGCTCGGCAACGGGCCCTGCCCAGGGTTCTGGTTCAGCCGCACACCTCACGTCCACCCAAGCTACGCCATCTCCTTCGACGCCAATGCATGCTACGGCCCGGCTCCCTTTACTCCGGTCCACTACTCACGCTGGCTGGCCTCTTCGCCGGGCACGCTTTACGTGGTACGCTACGTACCGCCGACGAGGCGGTAGCTCGTGGCCTCCCCTCCTGCTCTGGGCTTGCTCTGGTCCGCAGCCGTACGCCCGGGCTCTGCCGCATCTCTTGGACACCACCGACAACCCTACTCCGGAGGCTCTTTGCAACTTGCCCGCAGGCTCCGCCTTCCAGAATTTCCTTGCAAACCAGCCGAAGCCCTCGCCCTCATCAATCCGGCAAGCCTGAAGCCGTGGCGGAAGGCGAAGCGAGTGCGCCGTCCCCCTCCGGCAGATGACGCCTGCCCCCAAATCGCCAGGGACTCGAAAGCTGGCCGGCGCGGATGTGTTGCAGCCGCGGCCATCTATGCCGTCCTGTTGGGAGTTGTGAGCTGGAAGCACATCTTCTGGCGCGACGAGGCTCAGGCATGGTTGATCGCGCGCGACAGCAACAGCCTGGTCTCCGTGGTGCATCATGTCCGTTATGAGGGGCATCCTCCGCTGTGGCACTTTGTGCTCTACCTGATCTCTCGGTTTACCTGGAATCCGGAGTGGATGAAGCTGCCCAACTATCTCTTCTCGGTGGTGACGGCGGGGTTGATTCTCTCCGCAGCCAAGGTGCCGGTGTGGGTCCGCATCGGGTTTGTCTTCTCCTACTTCATGCTCTTCGAGTATGCGGTGGTGGACCGAAACTACATGATCGGCGTGATGTTCCTGGTAGCTGCCCTCACCCAGTGCAGAGATGACGCCTCCGGCCTGAAGACCTCCATCGCGCTCTCGCTGGCGGCGCTTACGTCGTTGCCCGCGCTGATCGTTGCATGCTGCCTGTACCCGGTCCTCATGATGGGCCGCGCGGCTGGTCCGGGAGAGCGTGAGCCCGGGCAGCGGTTGACGCTCCTCGGCCCTGGCAGAGCCGCGGCGATGATGATCTTCGCCGTGTCTGTTCTGGCGGCGCTGGCCATCATTCGGCCGCCTGGAGGAGCCGGCGCGGTGCTGACCCACGGCAGATGGACGCCGCTGCAGCACCTGTTGCGGTTCAGCGATATCGCCGAGGCGTATCTTCCCATCCCAGGCAGACTCCACTTCTGGAACTCCTCAATCTTCTTCAACCTGGGCCGCTGGGTGGGGCCGGCAGTGGGCCTGGCCCTGACCGTTCCTCTCTGCCTCTGGTTCCAGCGCAGGGAGGTCCGGTACTTCTTCATCGCCGCCTCCTGCCTGTTGATGGCGGAGATGGCGGCTGCCAATGTCTTCCAGATGCGCCATGTCGGCTGGCTCTTCGTCGTATTTCTGCTGGCGGTCATCCTGGAGTGCGAAGCTGAACCCAATCAGACGTCCGCCGCCGGCCCTGGGGATTGGTCGTGGCGCCGGTTCCTGCTCCTGACAATTCTGACCGCCCAGGTGGCGACGGGAGCATTTGCCTGCGAACTCAGCATGCGGTACCCCTTTTCACCGAGCAAGCAGGTTGCAGAGTTTCTGCGCCAGCGCCATCTGGACCGAGATCCTATCGTCTTTTTCCCTGATTATGCAGGTGGGGCCGTGCTTGCGTACCTGGAGCGCCCCAGTGTGTATTCAATAGCGCGCCATGCTCAAGTCTCCTTCATGGTCTGGGACGAGGTGGAGGCCCGTCCCCAGGAGTTGCCCAGCAAGGCAGAGGTCGCCGCGGCTTCAGAGAATGGAATCCGCCCGGTGGTGATTACCAAGGCGCCGCTTCCCAAGGCGGAGGCTGCGACTCTGGGGATGAGATGCATCGCCTTTTTTGGAGGCGGATTGAGCGATGAAGAGTTCTACGTTTACAGGTGAGGCCTGAGGCTGCGCAAGGTGCTCCCTGAGGAGGCTGCCGGCGAGGAGACTGTAAGCGCTGGATCTGCTCGGCCCCGCAGGCTGCTTCTCGAAGGCCCGCGGTCCGGCATCCCTCGTCGTGTTGTGGCCTCAGCAATCCGCCCTGTCGAGCCCCCGCGAGCCATCTCCGCGGTCCAACTATCTTCGGCGGCGAAGCAGCGGCTCCTGTTCCGCGCTCTGCTACTCTGAATTCGTTCTCAACGGAAGCTCCGCACCCGGCTCTTGCTCAGATCCACGGGCGCAACCGGCAACCCCATCCGGAATCTTTGTTCGGAGGATCTTTGCAACTGGTCCGCAGGTACCGTCTTCCCGCTCTGTTCTGTGCCCTGGCGGTGCTTCTTTGCGATCTCGTCAGCCGTCCCTATGCCAACATGGGCATATGCGACGACGGCCCCTACATCCTGATGGCGCAGCATCTGGCTCGGACCGGTCACATCGCCTACAACGGATGGTCGGCGGCGATGATGGGCTGGCAGCTCTACCTGGGCGCGGCCTTTATCAGGCTCTTCGGCTTCTCCTTCACCGCAGTGCGCATGAGCACCCTGCTGGTGGCGCTGCTGACGGCCTGGCTGCTGCAGCGCACGCTGGTGCTGGCGGGGGTGAACGAACGCAATGCTGTGCTGGGCACGCTGGCCTTCGTCCTGTCGCCGCTGTACCTGATGCTGTCGGTGACTTACATGAGCGACATCGACGGCCTGCTGGCCGTGGTCGCCTGTCTCTACGGCTGCCTGCGCGCCCTGCAGGCTCGGAAGGATCGCGCGGCGATCTTCTGGCTGGGCTTCGCCGTGGCGACGAATGCGGTCTTTGGGACGGCGCGCCAGATCGCCTGGTTGGGCATCCTGGTGATGCTCCCATCGGCCCTCTATCTGTTGCGGAAGCGGTGGCGGGTTCTGCCGGCCGGCGCGGCCGTGACCTTGGCCGGGGCGCTGTCCATCTTCGCCTGCATGCAGTGGTTCAGCCGTCAGCCCTACATCCAGCCTGAGCACCTTATCCCGAATGACTTTCCGGTGCTCAAGATGCTCGCCGAACTGGGCTCGACCTTCCTCGAGATGCCGTTTCTCCTGCTTCCGGTTGCGGCGATCTTCCTCCCGCAGATGCGCAGGTGCGGACCCCGCGTCCGCTGGGCCAGTCTAGCGCTGCTGCTGGGATATCTCTGGATCGCGCGTCACCCCCGACCCCTACACCATGTCTCATTCCTTGAGCCGACCAACGGAGACTGGGTCAGTATCTTCGGCATCCACTCCCTGCTCGGCTTGCAAGGAGATACGCCCGTCTACCTGCACCCAGCCATGCGGATGGTTCTGACGGCGGTCTCGTTTGGAGGTCTCTTTGGGGTGGTGGCAACCGGCTTTTGCCGGCACTCGGACAGGGCAGACGCCGGCCCTGAGCCTCCCGTCTCCTGGAGACAGCTTGGCGTACTGCTGACACCCTTTGTTCTCGTCTATTGGCTGTTGCTGATTCCGCGATCGACAATCTGGCTTTTTGATCGCTACCTGCTGCCGCTGCTGGTTGTAGCGTTGCTCTGCCTTGTGCGTCTCTATCAGGAGCGCGTCCGGGGCCGCATTCCGCTTCCGGGCGCTCTGCTGGTCGCGGGTATGGCGATCTACGCGGTCGCTGTCACCGGCAACATGTTTTCCTTCTATCGCGCTCGTACGGTGCTCGCGGCTGAACTTCGAGCCCGCGATATCCCGGACACCTCCGTGGACAATGGCTGGGAGTACAACTTCAATGTGGAGATTCAGCAAGCAGACCATCTCAATGACAAACGGGTCGTGATTCCTGCAGACGCTTATCTGCCGGTCCCGAAGCCGCCCGCAGGCTCCTGTGCGATGTACTTGTACGACGAGACACCCCACATTCATCCGTTGTATGGCGTCTCCTTCGATCCCGGCGCCTGTTACGGGCCCGCGCCCTTTGCGCCGGTACACTTCTCCCGCTGGCCGTACCGCACCCCGGGAACGTTGTACGTGGTGCGCTATGTGCCTGCGGCGGAGCTGCCGCCGGGCATGCCGTAGTAGGCAAGAGATTGGAGAGCAAGGGCTTGCGGTGGGCAGGCGAAGGGAGGGGAAGACGTCGCCAGGCGACGCGCCGATCAGCGTTGCCTGCGCCTTGCTATCCTTGAAGGCGATGTCGGCAACTCGCAAACCAGCCTCCTCTACAACTCCGCCTCAGCGCTTTGTCTGCGTTCACGGTCACTTCTACCAGCCGCCGCGCGAGAATCCTTGGCTGGAGACCGTAGAACTGCAGGAGTCTGCCGCCCCTTACCACGACTGGAACGAGCGCATCACGGCGGAGTGCTATGCCCCCAACGGGGCCTCGCGCATCGTGAACCAGCAGCGCCAGATTATCCGCATTGTGAACAACTACGCGCGCATGAGCTTCAACTTTGGCCCTACGCTGCTGAGCTGGCTGGAAGAGTTCGCTCCCCGCACCTACCGGATGATTCTGGACGCCGACCAGGCCGGCAGCGCGCTGTACTCCCACCACGGCTCTGCGCTGGCCCAAGTGTACAACCACGTGATTCTACCCCTGGCCTCCGAGCGGGACGCGCGCACCCAGATCCGCTGGGGCATCGCCGACTTTGAGCACCGCTTTGGCCGCAAGCCGGAGGGGATGTGGCTGGCCGAGACCGCCGTCTCCCGCTGGGTGCTGGATCTGCTGGCCCAGGAGGGGATTCACTTCGTGATCCTGGCGCCGCACCAGTGCGCGCGGGTACGCAGGCTGCGAGAGGACGCGCCGGAGGCAAGGCAGGAGAGCGCGGAACAGGCGGGAGATCTGAAGGCGGAGGGCGCGGGCGCTGACCGCGCAAACGCACTCGAAGAGCCCTGGACGGAGACCCCCAACGCCATGGTGGACACCACCCGTCCTTACCGGGTGAAGCTGGAGGGCGGCCGCTCGATTGCGGTCTTCTTCTACGACGGCCCGGCCTCCCGCGCCATCGCCTTTGAGGGCCTGCTGAACGATGGGGAGAGCTTTGGCCGGCGGCTGATCGCCGGCTTCCACGCCGACAACCCCGGCGGCGAGGCGCAACTGGCGCATGTGGCCACGGACGGCGAGTCCTACGGCCACCATCACCGCTACGGCGAGATGGCCCTGAGCTATGCGCTGCACTGGATCATGGAGAACAAGCAGGCGCGGCTGACCAACTACGGCGAGTTCCTGGAGAACTTTCCGCCGGCCTGGGAGGCCGAGGTGGCCGAGAACACCTCCTGGTCGTGCAGCCACGGGGTGGAGCGCTGGCGCTCCGACTGCGGCTGCAACGGCGGACACGCGGGATGGAACCAGCGCTGGCGCGCGCCCCTGCGCGAGGCGATGGACCTGCTGCGGGACCGGACCGCGCCGCTGGCCGAGGCGGTCGCCCGGCCGCTGTTCAAGGATCTGTGGGCTGCCCGGGACGCCTACATTCACGTCATCCTGGATCGTTCCTCCGACAACCTGGATCGCTTCTTTAACGCGCAGGCCACCCACACTCTAAGCGCCGAAGACCGCATCACCGCGCTCGAGCTGATGGAGCTGGAGCGCCATACTCAGTTGATGTACACCTCCTGCGGGTGGTTCTTTGACGACATCGCCGGCATTGAGACGGTGCAGATCATCGCCTACGCCGGCCGGGTGATCCAGTTGGCCCACCGGCTGTTTGCCGACCCCGCGCTCTACTCGGCCCCCGGAGTCTCCATCCGCTCTACCCATGAGCTGGAGGCGGAGTTTCTGCGCATCCTGGCCCAGGCCCAGAGTAACGATCCGGCTGCGGGCAACGGCGCAGACGTCTATCGCCGGTTTGTCAACGCGGGCCGGCTGGACCTGGAGAGCGTGGGCGCGCACTACGCCATCAGCTCCATCTTCCGCAGCTATCCGGATGCGGGCAGGATCTTCTGCTTCGATGTCCGCCGCCACGACTACGACGTCTTTACCTCCGGACGCGGGCGCTTCGCCTTCGGGCGGGCGACGCTGTGCTCGCAGATCACCGAGGAGTGCGAGGAGATCTGCTTCGCCGTGCTCCATCTGGGCGACCAGAACCTCTCCGCGGCGGTAAGACGCTTCCGCCCCGAGGAGATGGAGGCGTGGAAGAACTTTGTGGCCAACGCCGAAGGGGCCGTCCGTGGCGCAAATATTCCCGAACTGGTGCGCCTGTTGGATGCCTACTTCGCCTCCACCCTTTACTCCCTGACCTCGCTGTTTGCCGACGAGCAGCGGCGGATCCTGCAAGTGCTTCTGAACCAGACGCTCTCCGAGGTGGAGGACTCCCTGATCCGCATCTACGACGAGCACTCCACGCTGCTGGACTTTCTCTCCGAGACCAAGGTGGCCGCTCCGGCGGCGCTGGCCATCACCGCGCGCTTCGCCATCAACGCCGGGCTGCGCCGCGCACTGGAGGAGGAGACATTCGACTCCGCCGAGATCGCCCGCCTGCTGCGCCGCGCCGAGGTGGACCACGTCACGCTGGACAGCAACTTGCTGAGCTACACCGCCGACCGCCGCATGAAGCGCGCCATGGTCCGGCTGGAGGCCGCCGCGGAACAGCAGACGCCGCAGAACCTCTCTATCCTGCATGAGACCCTGGCCATCGCCGAGAGCCTGCGCACCCTGCCCATGGAGATCAATCTGTGGCAGGCGCAGAACATCTGGAACGACCTGCTGCGCCGCTCCGACGCCACCTACTGGTCCCGGGAGTGGCGCGAGGGCTTTCGCAAGGTCGGCCTGGCCCTGAACATCGCCGTGGACGAGCTGGTGACCGGCCACGGCGCACGCGCCTTCTGAGCCGGTCCGGAGACGGATCGCTCATTCCCAGCACCGATTCAGCCTCCCATGTGACAAAAGTCACATGATTTTTCAATCAAAGGTCTATAGTAGAATTTTATGGATGGGCTACGTGGAGCGGTATATGCCCACCAGGCTTTTAAGACTGCAGGGCCGCGAGGATATAACGATCCAAAGCCGAGCGCCGTCGCTGAAGGTAGCGGCGGCGTGGCCTTTTAAGCTTCATCGGGCCCTCTCGGGACGCTTTGGACGCGAGCTGGGGTTGGGGGTGGCGGATGGCTGCTGGGCAGCGGTTGAGCCGCTTGGCAGAGAGATCGGCACAGGGCCGATCGGGTCCGGACAGCCAGGGGGCTGGATCCGGACCGGGAGCCGGAACAGGTTCGAGTTCGTTCCTGATGCCGGGGCCGGATGGTTACGGCTTCCATAGGGTAATGATCAAGCCTCCAGCCACGATGAGGCTGCCGCCGACCAGGATGGGCAGGCTGGGGGACTGACCGAAGCGCACCCGGGCTACGACCTGCGCCACCAGGAAGAAGAGCGCGACGTAGACCCCCAGAAGCTCTCCGAAGTCCCAGGGCGGCAGGTTGACGAAGAGCCCGTAGAGGCCAAGGACCAGAACTCCAGCTGCAAACCAGCCCGCGCGTTGAGCCGCGGAGGAGGAGCGGTAGAGGCCGGACTGGAAGAAGGAGTCTCCCAGCACCTCCAGGGATGCGGCCAACAGCAGCACCACCAGGCTGCCCCACGGCGACGACACCATCTCTCGAAGCAGACTCTTCACCGGCGTTCTCCTTGTGCCGAGGTCCGGAAGAACCTCTGAATTCCCGCAAGACGTTCCGCAACAGAGAAGGAGTGGCGGCCGGCTGCGATGCAGCCGGTTGGGCGGCCTTGCTCCGGCGGGAGCGTCTTGCCAGGGTTCTCTGGATTTTACAGGGGCGCGGCCTGTTGTGGGGTGCGGCACTCCCGGGAAGAAGTCTGCGATGGAAGACGGAGCTGGAGCCACTGAACGGTCCGGTCCCTTGCGCCCGTCCTTTGGCCGTAAAGGAATTTGCTGCTCTTCACCTATTGCGTGGGCGCTCTTCTCAAGAGAACTAACGGTAGACTGGAGTCTCCGCGCTGCAAATTTCCCCGGCATAAGGATTAAGGAGCGCTCCCTTGAGCTTGTTTGGCTATCTTCTTCTGCTCTCCGGCTGGCTGCTTGGGCTGGCCTCGCTGTTTCTGCTGGCTGGAGTCGGCCAGCGGCTGATCTTTGTGGCCGCCGGCCTGGCAGTGGAACTGCTCGGCCTGGGCCTGATCACCTATCGTTACCGTGCGCTCCAGCGAGGACCAAAATGACTGCGAACGCGATGAGCCTGAATCTGTGCCTGATGAGCATTTTGCTGGCGCCGTTCGCAGCAGCGGGCCTGGCGCTGATCCAGCAGGGTCTGGGGCGCAGCCGCAGCGCTGCCCATTCCATGCTCTGCTCGCTGTGCGCGCTGTCCACCGCGGCGATTATCTTTGTGTTGGTTGGATCTTCCTGGATGGGCTTTGCAGGAGGCGCGGCGCACGGTCTGCATCTGGCGGGCAGGATGATCGACTGGCTGGGCGCCGAGCCCTTCTTTGCCTCCGGCATCGGCTCCAGCCTGCTCGCCGGCCCGTACCGTGCGCTGGTGCTGGCCTATGGGATCTTCGCCGCCGGCCTGGCCGCCCTGATTCCCATCAACTCCGGCAGCGATCGCTGGCGGCTGGCCGCGGTGGCCGCGGCCAGCGCGCTGCTGGCGGCCATCCTCTTCCCGCTCTTTGGGCACTGGGTGTGGGGCGACGGATGGCTGGCGCAACTGGGGCCGCTGTTTGGCCTCCCCGGCTTCACGGATCTGGGCGGCGCCGCCGGGATTCAGGTTCTGGGCGGCCTGTGCGCGCTCTCGGTTGCCTGGATCGTGGGCCCGCGCCAGGGCAAGTACACCGAGGGGATGGCTGCGGCCATCCCCGGACACAACATCGTCCAGGTGTTGTTCGGCTGCATGCTGGCGCTGATCGGCTGGATCGGGCTGGAGTCCGCTACCTCGATCCTGTTCTACGGCGCGGGGGCCGGCCAGATCGCTCTCACCCTGATCAACGCCGTGCTGGCCGCGGCGTCCGGCTGCCTGGCGGCGGTGCTGACCACCCGCCTGCGCTACCGCAAGCCGGATGCATCACTGAGCGCCAACGGCTGGATTGCGGGGCTGGTGGCAGGCTCGGCCGGCTGCGCCCGGCTCACCCCGGCCGATACCATTCTGATCGCACTGGTCGCCGGAACTCTGGTGACCTTCCTGGTGGAGACCCTGGAGCTACGCCTGCTGATCGACGATCCGGGCGGCGCGATCTCAGTGCATCTGGGAGCTGGTCTGTGGGGCATGCTGGCCTACGGCCTCTTCGCTTCCAGCGGCGCGAGCCGGGGGGCGCTGCTGCTGGCGCAACTGGTCGGAGCCGCCACCTTGCTGGGCCTGCTCTTTCCGCTGATCCACATCTCCCACCGCCTGCTCAACCGCCTGATTCCCTTCCGGGTGGATGCGGATGGCGACTGGCAGGGCATGGACATTCGCGAGCTGGGCGCCGGAGCCTACCCGGAGTTTGTGCTGCACGCCGACGAGTTCACGCCGCGGTAACGCCGGCAGGCCACATCTCAAAAATCTTGGATGAAGTCATGCGGCGGCCTTCATCCGATCTGAGCGGCGCTGCCGGAAATCCTCGAAGCGTCCGCTGAGCTCACTGCAGCGCAGAGCGATGATGGCGTTGGCGCCTTGGACTGTCTCGTGCATCCCGGCGCGCTTCAGGCGGGCGCCGATCACCACTTTGCATCCCGCCTCCTTTTGCTCGCCGGCTTCCTGACTGGAGGGGTAGTCCCGATCAAACAGGTGGCAGCCTTTCTCGACGCGCTCTCCGGAAGTCTGGCGGACCTGAAACGCGAGGCTGAGAGATCGCCGGAATGGAACAACGATCTATCTTTAGTCTCCCGTCATAGTTAATTCTTTACAACGCCTGACTTTGTCGAGGATAACCTCGGCGGAGGCCTTCCAGACGAAGGGTGTGGGATTCCCATTCCGATGGAGGAGCCACTGGTAGATCGCCTGTTCCAGTTCGGTGGCGCTTTGGAAGGTTCCGCGGCGGATCATTCTCTGCGTGATCAAAGCGAAGAACCTCTCCACCTGATTGAGCCAGGAACTGCTGGTGGGAGTGAAATGGAAGTGGAAGCGCCGGCGTTTCTTCGGCTTCAGCCAGCGCTGCACGTCAGCTCTCTTGTGGGTCGAATCGTTGTCCATGATCAGATGGACCTGTCGATCTGAAGGGAGATTCTTTTCGAGATGGTTCAGGAACCGGACAAACTTCTGGCTACGATGCCGCTGCCTGACGGCGCCAATGACTGTTCCATTGAGGATATTGAAGGCGGCGAACAGCGTGGTGGCGCCGTTGCGCTTGTAGTCGTGCGTCTGACGCTCCGGCAAACCCGGCCGCGGCGGCAGGACGGGCGCGGTGCGATCCAGGGGCTGTATCTGACTCTTTTCGTCCACGCACAACACCAAAGCTCAGTCAGGGGATTCAGATACAGGCCCAGCATGTCCCTCACCTTTTCCTCAAAATGCGGATCCCGGGAGAGCTTGAATCGCTCCACGCGATGCGGCTGGACATCGTGCCTCTGCCAGATGCGATGCACGATGGTGCGTGAAATCCCCAACTGCCTGGCGAGGGTCCGCACGCTCCAGTGCGTGCCGCCGTCGCCGGGACCCGTCTTCAGCGTGGTATCGAGAATCTTCTGCTCCAGTTCCGGCGTTAAAACGCGGCTGCGGCGCTTCCGCTTCCGTATCCCGGTGACGGCCACCATTCCGTCCCTGACAAATGCGGCGCACAGTGCCGGCACGGTGGGGCGCGACACCTTCAATTCATGCGCGATTGATCGGTTGGCGACCCCTTGATGCGCCGGCAGCGGAATACGGCAGCGCAGTGCCACGCGCTGCGAAGAATTGCCGTTGCGAACGAGTGTCTCGAGTTCCTTCTTCTAGACGCCGTTCAAGGCGAGCGGAGCCGCTATGGTGAACATGACTGGGCATAAGACAGCCACGTCGCATTATCAATAATTATTTAGGACAGGACACTAGAAGAATCTGAACACCAGACCGCCGCTGATCTGCTGCATCCTCTCGCGATTGCCGCCGATGTCGGAGCCGATGGTGCCGGTGCCGTACTCCACCCGGGCGTCGAGGTGCGGAAACAGGGTGTCATCCACGCCAAACTGCGCCTGGTAGGCGAAGCTGGTGGAGCGCGACGGGAAATGCCCGTAGTTGGTGCCGGCTCCGCCGATCTCGAGCTGAACATAGGGGCTGAACGGAAGCAGATGAGTGAACAGGGCCAGCCGAGGGCCGAACAGGCCACTCTGAAGCTGGTTGCCATAGGGCGTGCTTCCGCCGGAGGACTCGATGATATAGCGCCCATCCATCCCCAGCCGCAACGGCCCCAGCGGCAGCAGCGTGCTGTATAAACCAAACGTACCGCCAAACTGAGAGTAGCTGGGTTGCGTGGCGTTGGGCGCCACCGACGACCCCACAAAGCCGCCGCTGAACATCGCGTAGATTCCCGTCTGCGCCCTCGCGCTCCCGCACCCCACGCCCAAGGCAACCCCCAGCACCAGAATCGCGGCCCAGAATCTATGCATCACAGCACCTCTACAGTCAGTTTAACAGGGCAAAACGCGCGCGCCAAATAGCGAATCGGATGCTCCGGCGGATCACATTGAGAGCGCAAGGCTTGCGCCGTGTCCGCGCCCAGCCGGGCGGATTGCGGATTGCCATGGACGCGGCCCGGAAGAGCACGATGGCGGGCGTCCCAAGAAAACCGAGTTCTTTGTGGTTTGGTTGGGAAAGCATGGTTCTCTACAACACACGGCTGTAGTGATAGCCGGCCTCGCTCATCGCCGTCAGCAGCTCCTCCACCTGCTCCCATAGGCGTGGCCACTCGACATAGAAGCAAGAATACCGGGATCGCAGCGGTTGCGGCCATGACCCAAAGCTAGGCCGGCCCGCCGCCCCACTGCGAAACGGCGTGAGTCCGCGGAGGCCGAGACCTGCTCGCAACCGGCTTCCGTGTCCCCGCCGCGGCCTTCCGTTTGATGGACGGTGAAGGGTTTCCTGCGCACGACGCTCGCGGCATCCGAGAGTTCCTCAACAGGAGAACCGGATGTCGCCTCTGCTGCTTGCCGGTCAACGCTCCGCACTTTTGGCTCTGGGTTCGAGGACGCGGTCCGATGCGGCTGATTACCAACGGACCGTGAGACGGGAGCATTCTTCCTATGCCCGATTCAAGAGACGGCGTACCGCTGGTCTGATCTCATCTCAGGCAGGCCGAGATGTACGGATGACCGGGCCAAATTCTGGAATTGCTCCCAGAACGGCCCGAGCGCAAGTTCTCAAGGATGCCGAGCGCCTCTGGCTTCAGGCCGAGAGCCTGGCCGGGATCGAGTGCCGAGTCTGAGAACCTTGGCCACCAGACCTGTAACCGGCGGCGAACGCCTTCCCCTCGGGCACTCGGCAGGTCCGATTTGACAGAACTGATGCGAGTGATGTACTTTCCACTCGTCCGCATGTACCCGCTTGCATCATCCGCCGAATCTGGCGGTGTAGCGTCGAGGCATAAAAAGCACCGCCTAGTCCGGCTTTAGCGCCGCGACGTTGGAATCAGACTGTGAAAGCAAAGGCTTCTTCAGCAAGTAATGGATTACGAAAATAATCCCTTGGCATAGGCCGGCACGCTCCAACGCAGTCAACCGTGTTCAGGCGAAGGCGTGCCGCTCGCTGCAAAGGATGAGAGGAGCAAATCGCCGTGAACAAACTACTGAGGTGCGGTGTATGGAGAAAATCGCTCACCCTAACGGTTGGTATCGCCTTGGCATTTCAGGTACTTTCTCCCGGGCGCGCCGAGGCCCAGGTTGACCAAGGAACGATCACCGGCGTCATCCAGGACAAATCAGGC
>JAKAQS010000058.1 GCA_021819585.1 Acidobacteriota bacterium | reverse complement strand
ATTGGGCGCAGCCTGGGGCATGGGGGCTTCGGCATCACCTACCTTGCCTGGGATATGAATCTGGAGCGGCGGGTTGCGGTGAAGGAGTATCTGCCCAATGGCCTGGCCACACGCGCCCACGGAACGCTGCGGATCTCCACCTACTCCGGGCAGAAGGACGATTACGAGCTGGGGCTGCGGAAGTTTCTGGAAGAGGCGCGGGTGCTGGCGCGCTTTCAGAGTCACCCGGGAATGGTAGCCGTGCAGTTCTTCTTCCAGGCCAATGGGACAGCCTATCTGGTGATGGAGTATCTGGGCGGGTGTACCTTTGACGCCTACCTGAAGGACAAGGGCGGGAGGATTCCGTTTGCTCGCGCCATGGACGTGCTGATGCCGGTGATGGACGCACTGCGCGAGGTTCACAAGACCGGCATCCTGCATCGAGACATCAGCCCGGACAACATCTACATCACTCGCCTGGGACCGGTGAAGCTGCTCGACTTTGGTGCGGCCCGCTACGCACTGGGCGAGCACAGCCAGAACTTCTCCATCATCCTGAAGGAGGGCTACGCGCCGGAGGAGCAGTACCGCAGCAAAGGGCATCAGGGTCCGTGGACGGATGTGTACGCCTGCGCCGCCACGCTGTATCGGGCCGTGGTGGGCAAGGCGCCGCCTCCGGCGCTGGACCGCATCCACCAGGACGATCTTGAGCCGCCCTCGGCCCTGGGAATCACGCTGCCGATGGCCGCGGAGGAGGCGCTGCTCAAGGCCCTGGCCGTGGATGCCTCTGCACGCTATCCGTCGATAGAAGAGTTCCAGAGCGAGATTGCCGGCTCGCGCGGATCCGCCTCCGGCGAGGAGGTCCGCAACCTGACGGTACCGCTGAGGGAGAATACGGATGGCCAGGGCCTGGGACTGACGGCGCCCTTGCGGAGCCGGAGTGTGGGGTTGGAAGGCAGGACGGTACCTCTGCATCGGCCAGTGGAGAAGGGTGAAGCAGCGAGGCCGCGCGGGATCCTGACCCCCGGAAGAGTGCTGGCCGGAGGGGCGTTGTTGGCGGCGGCGCTGATCGCCCTGGCGATCGTGCATCGCGCCTCCAACGGGTCGCGGGCAAAGCAAGCCACTGCGATGGTGAGCCAGGCTGGGAACCCGGTGGCCAAGACCACTGTGACCGGGAGCCGGCCGTCCCAGCCACAGGCGCCTCTGGAGCCTGCCGCGCAAAGCCAGACCTCGGAAGAGCGGCCGATGACTGCAAAGAAGCAGACGGCTGCGCCAGAGAGTCAGGCCGCGGCGGCGATTCCTCGAGCCGTGACGCCGACGGCTCGGGCGGCGCTTCCGGAAGATCAAGCCGTGACGGCGACGAGCCGGGCGGGGGCCAATCAGGGTGTTCCGCCGGCGAATCCGGTGGCTCCAAGTGCAGCCGCGGCTAATCCGCCGGCACAGCCTGGGTCCACGCCGGGCGCCGGCTTTGGGGCTGGCTACTCAGCGCTGCCGGGCGCGGATCTTCCGCCCGGTCAGGCGCCGCAGCAGGCTTACCAGGCGCTGATGAATCAGGCCGAGGCTCTCTTGCGTCAGGACAACGCTGCCGGCGCTCTCCAGTTGGAGAAGCAGGCGGTCAAACTGAACCCAGCGCTGCCCACAGCCTACGACATGATGGGCTTTACCTACCTTTACGGCTACGGGAACTACACGGCGGCCCGGCAGGATATGGACGCTTCGCTGCATCGCGGTGGAACCGCCCTGTTCCATGTGCGCCACGATCTTTACGACGGCACGTTCTCCAACAGCTCCATTGGGATGTTGCGCATCGGCGCCAACACCATCACGTATCAGTCCAGCAATGGTGTCGACTCCTTCACGGTGAACCGCGGCGATGTGGAGGACACAGGGATGAACCGAGGGATTGGATCGGTCTTCCGGCGATTCCTGGGTTCGGCTGACCGCGCTTATGCCCCGCCGAATGGCGCCAATGGAACAGCGGTGTCGTCCAAGGGCGCGTTCCACATCCGGGCGGATTCGCATACCTACAACCTGGTCGGCACGAGTTCAGACCCCGCAGCCGAGGCAGAGGTGATTCTTCATCTGCTCCATCCATGAGCAAGGCCGCGACGGATTCGCCAGAGGGATTCTCCGGCGCAGGTGGCTGGGCGCGGCGAAGATGGCATGAACGAGGGGCAGGCAGACGGCGGGAACGAGGAGCGCTTTCGGGGGGGCGCATCTTTCGGATTCATAGCTTTTTCCGTGTTGATAAACCCTCCAAAGCAGGTTTGCTGTGGCATCTTCATTCCACCCCAGCCGACAAGCCTGCTGGGGATCCTGAGCTTGGGGAAAACGTCCGAGGAGGTCAAAGCCCCGAGATACACTTGCACGGAAAGTTCTTTGGCGCCGGACGAGTAGCTGATCCAACCGTGCGCCGGCTCGAAAACGGCGTCTTGATCCGCGGCGGTCTGTCCCCGGCCATTATCTGGTACCATCCTTATTGCTCTCGCATGCAAACGCCAAGAACTGAAGACGGATCTGCGGAATTCAAGCAAAATCCATCCTTGAACGGCGCAACCGCTAAGCTTGCCCCTGAATACTTCCGCTGGCGAGGCCCGGAGCACGGGCCGCGCGTTGAACTGCCCCCGGGGCCGGAACGCGACGAGACGATGAACGCGGAGTGGCGGTATCCGCTGGCGGTGCTGGCGGAGGCGGAGAAGGGATTGGAGGGGGAGAGGCTGCGCTTCTACCTTACCAAGAACCCCAATGAGCTGCCGGAGTATGGAAATCACATCGTCGCGGTGTTGTGGCAGGAAGAGCGATGCAAGATTCCCCGCTATGCAAGACATGTGCGTGGGGTGATCCGGTGCCTACGCGAGAGGCCCTTTCTGGGCTTTCATCCGCGTCTTGGGATCAACAAGTATGAGGCTGTGCTGTGCTTCCAGTATGTGCGGGATCAGGTGACCCACTGGCGTTCCCGGTACCATGTGAGTTCTCCGCCCGCGGACTGGCCGGCGCGCATTCACAACGCCCCGAGTGTGCTCACCATTCCGCTGGGCTATCACAGCCAGGAGGAACTGCCGCAGATTCCGATGGCGGAGCGCAACCTGGATGCCTTCTTTACCGGGGAGCTTCGAACCCAGACTCGGTGGCGCGACTATCGGCATTGGACGTCGGATTCCAAGACCCAGTCCCGGTTGCAGCTTTGGGCCGCGATGCTGGAACTGAAGAAGAGTTCGGAGTGGCGGATCGAGATGGCCGACATCTCGGGCGGGAACGATGGCCCCAAAACACCGCTGTTCAACAGTTACTCACAGCGGATGATGAACACCCGGATCTGCCTGGCGCCGCGGGGCACCGTCGACGAGACCTTTCGCATGTACGAGGGTCTTCGAGCCGGCTGCCTGGTGATCACCAACATGCTGCCGGATGAGCCGTTTCTGAAGGATGCTCCGGTGATCCAGGTGGATCACTGGAAGGTGCTTCCAGCGTTGATGAAGCGATATGCCCGCGACCTGGATGCGTTGGAACACTATCGCCAGGCCGGGCTGGCTTTCTGGGGAAACCGCCTGAGCGAGCCGGTGATCGGCGCCCAGGTGGCGAAGTTTCTGAATGCGGCTGATCGGGCCAGAGGTTAGAGAAGAATACAGAATGAGCTTTGAGTCGAGAGGTGGATCCAGCCGGCGGCGCCGGGTCAGAGGGCCGGTTCGGCCTGATGGGCGAGGATGTAGTCCAGGTAGTTGTTGGCGGTGGACTGGATGAGGGCGAGGTCGGCCGGGGTGGTGGAGCGGCGGATCTTGCCGGGCAAGCCGGCGACAAGGGAGTTCGGGGGGATGGTGGCGCCCTCTGGAACCAAGGCGCCGGCCGCGATGATGCTGCCGGAGCCGATGTGAGCTCCATTCAGGACGATGGCGCCGATGCCGATCAGGACATCGTCGTCGATGGTGCAGCCGTGGACGGTGGCATTGTGGCCAATACTGACGCGATCGCCAATCAGGACCGGATGAAGGTTGCGCATGCCGTGCAGGACGGCGCAGTCCTGGATGTTGGTGCCGGCGCCGATGCGGATGAGATTCACGTCGCCGCGGACCACGGCGTTGGGCCACAGGGAAGAGCGGGGACCAAGCTGAACGTCGCCGATGAGCTGGGCAGAGGGGTCGATGTAGCAGCCGGGGGCGATCGTGGGCCATACGCCGCGGTAAGGACGGATCATGAGCATGAGTATAAAAGGCTCTTGGAGCGCCCTCCTCGTCGCCGGCTCATGATGGCTCCTCGTAGCGCAGTCCAGCCTAGAGCTCCCGAGGTGGCTTGCCCCCCCGGGCAATGGTTCGCCACCCGCAGGCGGCCGCGGCGCAGGCCCGGACTTCGCCGGCGGGCAAACGTGCTTGACCCGGAGATCGCCACCGGAGCGATACGGTTTGCTCCAGTGGCCAGGCGATCTGTCGGCTGGGGCGGAAGGGTTGGCAGGCAGAGCGTTTTTCCGTGCCAAAAGCACAGAGAGGGGCTATGCTGATTAGATAGCCGCCTTGGCAGGTTGGGAGGTGTATTTCATCTTGGCAGAGGTACGTGTTCAAGAGGGCGAGCCCTTGGAGAATGCTCTTCGCCGCTTCAAGCGGAAGGTGCAGACCGAAGACATCATCAAAGAGGTCAAGCGTCACTCCTTTTACCTGAAACCGGGCGAAAAGAAGCGTGTGAAAGAGGCGCTGGCCCGCAAGCGGAACCGCAAGAAGGTACGCAAAGAGCAAGAGTGAACCCGAGCGTTTCAACCAGGGCGCCCTCGCCGGCGGTTTCGCCGGCGAGGTTCTTGGAACCGCGGCGGAACGATAAGAGCCAATGGCTGATTTCGTTCGCGGCAAACCGGCAGGACCAATTCGCTCCGGCGAAGTTCAGTTGGTCGGAAGGCGTCAGGAAAAGAGAGGCGGCAGCCGGGTAACGCCAGAGCCGATCTGGTGCGGCAAGCAGCTTCTTGTGCAGGGAAGAGAGTCTCGACGGGGAGCGGGTGCCAGTCTCGGGCGCCTGCTCCGCGTCGAATGCCGTAGGCTCCTCGGAACTTGGTGAGAGAACGTACGGCGGCACCACTGGGCCCTTGTAGCAGATCAATCCAGGTTTGAACGCATCCACCGTTCGAGGCGTCTTTGCCTGTACCGTAGATACGCATCCTTCGTGGCGCTCTCCTCACGAAGCGGCTCCTCCTGCTATCGGCAGGGTGTCTACGGCCATTCTGAAGAAGATGCTTCCTCCATTAGATGGTTTGATGGCTCCGGCTGCGATTCATCCTTATCCCGCAGGATGGGAGAAGCCGCAATGCAATTTGTCGATCGATTGCTGAAGTGCTCCGACTGTGGACAAGACTTCGTGTTTACCGCCGGGGAACAGATTTTCTTCTACGACAAGCAGTTCAAGAACGACCCCAAGCGCTGCAAGCTTTGCAAGGCGAAGCGTGCGGGTGTGGGCCGCGCTGCTGCTGGAAGCGGGACGCCGGTTTTACCCTTCTCTCGAACCGAGACACGGACGACTTGTTCGGCCTGCGGCATTGAGACCACCGTGCCGTTCAAGCCCACGCAGGGACGCCCCGTGCTCTGCCGCTCTTGCTTCCAGATGAAACAGGCGTCGCCGGATGCGGTGCCGGTCGGCAGTGCATCGCTCCCACGGGTTGAAGAAGCTGCTTCGGCGGCGCTGGACGCTGCCAGGCCCGCGGCGATCGAGATGATCGCTCAGACACCCGGCGTGCTGGTGAAGGAGGGTGAGCCGGCGCCCGACCGCGTGGCGGGAGCGGCCAAGGCGCCGTAGCGGCACGCGAGCGGCCTAGGCGCCGGGCGATTATAGGTCTTCAGGGAGCCTCAGGGGGCGCGGCGCGCGCCGTATACTCGCTGAATGCATCCGGCTTCTACAGAACAAGACGAAGAACTGGTGCGGTTGCGGCAGCCGCTGGGAGATCTTGAGCTGGTCATTTGCAGCGATGGAACCTACCTGCTCGATGGCGGAGCGATGTTTGGCGTGGTGCCCAAGCCGATGTGGGAGAAGCGCACCCCGGCGGACGAGCAGAACCGGATCCTGCTCGGGCTGAACACCGTGGTGGTGCGGACCGGCGCGGCGGTGGTCCTGATTGAGACCGGCATCGGAAACAAGCAGCCGGCCAAGCTGCGTGAGATTCACCAGAATCAGGAGCGTCTGCCGGCCTCGCTGGCCGCGGCCGGCGTGCGCGTGGAAGAGGTGACCCATGTGGTGAACACCCACCTGCACTTTGACCATTGCGGATGGAATACCACGCTGGGAGCCGATGGCGTCTCCCGTCCCACCTTCCCCAACGCACGCTACTTTGCCCCGGCCGGAGAGCTGGAGCAGGGCCGCCTGCAGCGCGAGCGCGACCGGGTGAGCTATCTGTGGCCGAACTATGATCCGCTGATCGAGAGCGGCCAGCTCACGCTGATCGATCCGGGAGGCAGGGGAGGGTTCACCCCGGACGATGCGAGGCTGAAGCCCGGCGACGGCAAGGAGCTGCCTCCGGTGGGCATTCAGACGGAGCTGCGGATCGCGCCGGGCGTGACGGTGGAGAATCTTCCCGGACATACCCCCGGCCTGCTGGGGGTCCATATCGAGGCCAGGGCGCACGGCGGAGCTGTCCGTCATGCGTGTTACGTCAGCGACCTGGTGCCCACGCACCATCACCTGGACGCCACCTGGGTGATGGGCTATGACCTTGATCCATTAACCTGTATTCAGGAGCGCAAGCGGTTCTGGGCGAGAGCGATTCCGGAGCAGTGGCTGGTGCTGTTTACCCATGACCACCAGGTTCCGGCGGCATTTGTCACCTGGAATGACAAGGGCAAGCCGGTGGTGATGGAAGCCGGCGCCGGAAGATGAAGGAAGCCGGGAGACCAATAAACCTGAAGGCAGGAGATTTTGCATGAGTTACGTCGTAAAGGATGGGTTTGCTCACTTTGACCTGATGGAGATGCCGAAGCCGGATGTCTACAAACTTCTGGCTTCGGTGATTCTCCCTCGTCCCATTGCCTGGGTGGTGAGCCGGGATGGCGAGGGCCGTCTGAATGCGGCGCCCTTTTCGTTTTTCAACATTCTATCCGCCGATCCTCCGTTGGTGGCCATTGGCTTCTCCGCCGCACCCGACCGGGAGGGCAAGGACACGCTGGCCAATATCAGGACCAACGGCGAGTTTGTGGTGAACCTTGTGCCGGAGGACTTGGCCCAGGCGATGAACGTTACGGCGACGAATGCTCCGCGCGGGGTAGACGAGACCAAGCTGGCGGGGCTGGATCTGGCCAAAAGTGTGGTGGTGGATGTGCCTCGGATCGTAGGATCGCCGGTGGGGCTGGAGTGCAAGATCTTCGAGGTGATCGAGCCGGGCGGGAGCGGGACAATTGCTCTGGGCCGGGTGGTATATGCGCATGTGCGCGAGTCGGCGTTTGCGAATCTGGAGCATCTGCGCATTGATCCCGCCCAGTTGCGGCTGATCGGCAGGATGCACGGCGCGGGTGGGTATTGCACCACTCGGGATCTGTTCTCCATCGACCGGCTGACCTGGCCGTTGGAGAGCAAGAAGTAGGGAATCAGGCGTTGACGCCGGGCAGAATTCAGGGAAGTGGATTCAGGCCGTCGTCCAGCCTGGGCAGGAGTCATGCCGTCCAGCACGCCTTTGAAGCCCGGCCAAAGGTTTTTCGGAGCGGCTGGGTCTCCGGAAGCGGGCTTGTTGAGCTTTTCATTCCACCCCAGCCGGCAAACCTGCCGGGGCCTCAATCTCGGGGAAGATGCCAAAGTCCGCGAGTCCGGAGTGACGCCTGCGCGGACGATGCGTTAGGCGGAGGCGGTTTCGCCGGCGATGATGGAGACGAAGCGTCCGTGCTGGCCGCGGTTCTGGAACTTCACGACGCCGCCAACCTTGGCGTAGAGAGTGTCGTCGGAGCCGCGGCCGACGTTCTTGCCGGGCTTCAGCGGCGTGCCACGCTGACGGACGAGGATGGAGCCGCCGCTGACGGTCTCGCCGGCAAAGCGCTTGACGCCGAGCCGCTGCGCATTCGAGTCGCGGCCGTTCTTGGAACTTCCCAGACCTTTTTTATGTGCCATTGCTATCCGCCTTTCGCGCCCCGTGGAGGCGCTGAAACTTTTGAGTCCTTTGCCCTGAGTGAGGGTCTGCGCGGCAGGGCTAAATCCCGCGCTGGAAGCAGGTTACTGCCGGCCTGCTTTGAAGCTCTTGCCGCCGACCACGATCTCCTGGATCTTGACCTCGACAAAGCTCTGGCGGTGGCCCTGGAGCTTCTTGTACTGCTTCTTGCGCTTGTAGTGGAAGACCAGAATCTTGTCGCCACGGCCCTCCTGGACAACCTCGGCGAGAACCTTGGCGCCGTTGAGATCGCTCTCAAACTTGCCCTCTGCGCTGGAGACGGCCAAAACTTCCGAGAAGGTGATGGCGCCCTGCTCTTGGGTAGCCTTTTCGATGCGGACGGTGTCGCCGGGAGCGACACGATACTGCTTTCCACCTGTCTTGATTACTGCGTACATAGCTTCAAACCTCATGGCAGGACGGCAAAGCGCCACACGCTGCCTTTCTCAATTTCGCCTCTGCATCTCTTCAATTCAATGACTTTGCAGGGATCTGCAAAGCGAAGGTCCGCAGGGATGTCTTGTCGGAGTTGTAAGGACGCGAAGAGGAAGCCTCCAGACCCTCCACCAACACGGGGCCGGCGCGAAGCCGGCACGGATCTGGCCTGGGCGAACTCCTGGTGCTGCATGAGATCCCTGCCCGCCTGCGCGTCTGCCCGAGCAGAGAGAGAAAACTCTCGCCACACCGCCAAACCATGTAAGTTTACCGGGGAAGGAGGGGCCCGGTCAAACAGTTTCGCTGTTTTGCCCCGGGGGGCGGATTGACCCGGCCTAGGCCGTCTCCTATAATTGCGCTCAGCCTACTGTCCTCTCGCGCCCGCGAGCTTTTCCTTCAATTCTCATATATTGGAAGGAGCGAGCCGGCGGCACTTTCGGGTGTTCCAACGGGCGGAGGAAGGTGCGGCAGCCTTCCCTGCGGCGCTTGGCGCCGGGAGCAACCCAGCCGAAATCTCCGGAATCCGGATTCTTGTCAAGGAGCCTTACACACCGCATGAACCGTACCCTTGTCCTTGCTACTGCGCTGGCGACCGGCCTCGCAGCCTCCTCTCTCATCGCACAGACCACCAAATCTGCTGTCGCCAAGCCGGCCGGCGCTGCGCCGGCGGCGGTCCATCCCCAAGCCATCCCCGCCAAGATCGCCATCATTGCTTTCGAGCAAGGAGTGATTGCCACCAATGAGGGTCAGCGCGCCGTTGCCGACATTCAGAAGAAGTATGAGCCCAAGAAGGACGCCATCGAGGCGCTCTCCACCGAGGTTGACTCGCTGAAGAAGCAATATCAGGCGCTGCCGGCCAACATGTCCGATGAAGAGCGCGCCACCCGCCTGAAGAACATCGATGACAAGGAAAAGGCGCTCCAGCGCAACGTCGAAGATGCTCAGAACGCCTACAATCAGGACGTTCAGCAGGCTTACGGCAAGATCGCTCAGAAGTTCGGCGGTACGGCCGTCAAGTATGCTCAGGATCACGGCTTTACCGTGCTGCTGAATGAGGGCGCCGCACAGGGGCTTCCCACCGTGCTGTGGTGGCAGCAGGAGACGGACATCACCCAGGCGGTGATCAACGCCTACAACGCCGCCTCCGGAATAGCCCCGCTGCCGCCTCAGGCCCCCACGCCGCAGCACGCAACTCCAACCGGAGTTCCGCGGCAATAGCAGCCGAGCGGCCGGCTTTGCGATAAAGGGAAGGGAGGACGAAAGGACTCCTTTCCCTTTGCGCTTGCAGTCCCCTGCCCGTTCCAGCACCGGCAAATCCGCCCAGGCTTCTCCGGCAGAATCCCTCTCTGCTTCCTCGGGCGCGAATCTCCCAGCCGTCTCCGCTTTCCTTACTCTTCTCCGGCCTGATCTTTCCTATTCTTCTCCGGCCTGATCTTTCCTATTCTTCTCCGGCCTGATCTTTCCTATTCTTCTCCTACTTTCAGTACCGCCAGGAAGGCCTCCTGCGGGATGTCCACCTTTCCTATCCGCTTCATCCGCTTCTTGCCCTCCTTCTGCTTCTCCAGCAGCTTCCGCTTGCGGCTGATGTCCCCGCCATAACACTTGGCGATGACATTCTTGCGCAAGGCGGAGACCGTGGATCGGGCAATGATCTTGGATCCGATCGCCGCCTGAATCGCCACCTCGAACATCTGCCGCGGGATCAGCTCGCGCATCTTCTCCACCAGCGCCTTGCCGCGTTCGTAGGCCGAGTCGCGATGCACGATCATGGACAGGGCATCCACCGGATCTCCGCCGATCAGAATATCCATCTTGACCATGGGTGAGACCCAGGAGCCGGCCAGGTGATAGTCCAGCGAGGCGTAACCCCGCGAGACGGACTTCAGCCGGTCGTAGAAGTCGAGCACGATCTCATTGAGGGGCAGTTCGTAGGTGAGCATCACCCGGGTCTCGGTGACATACTCGAAGTTCTGCTGCTGGCCGCGCTTCTCCTCCACCAGCTTAAGAATTCCCCCCACGTGCTCTTCGTTGGTGAGGATCTTGGCGGTGATCACCGGCTCCTCGATCTGTTCGATCTCCGTGCTCTCCGGCCAGCGTGAGGGGTTGTCCACCTCGAGCACGGCGCCATCCGTCATGGTGATTCTGTAGCGCACCCCGGGAGCGGTGGTGATCAGGTCCAGGTTGTACTCCCGTTCCAGCCGCTCCTGGATGATCTCCAGATGCAGCAGCCCGAGGAAGCCGCAGCGGAAGCCAAAGCCCAGGGCCACGGAGGACTCCGGCTCGAAGGTAAAGGAGCTATCGTTCAGACGCAGCTTCTCCAGCGCATCCCGCAACAGCGCATGCTCGTGCGAGTCCACGGTGTAGAGGCCGGCAAAGACCATGCTCTTGATGTCTTCGAATCCAGGCAGCGCCTGCGCGCAGGGCCGGTGGGCATGGGTGATGGTGTCGCCCACCTTGGTGTCCGCAACATTCTTGATGGTGGCTACAAAGAACCCCACCTCCCCGGCGCTGAGTTCGCCCAGTTCCACCGGTTTGGGCGTCATCACGCCCATCGACTCGACGTCGAACTCCTTTCCGTTGGACATGATCCTGATTCTGTCTCCCTTGCGCAGCCGGCCATTGACGATCCTGGCCAGCACGATCACGCCGCGATAGGCGTCGAACCAGGAGTCGAAGATCAGCGCCTGGAGCGGGGCCTCGGCGTTGCCTTTGGGCGGCGGCAGCAGCATGACCACAGCCTCCAGGATGTCGGCCACATGCAGCCCAGTCTTGGCGCTGACTGCTACGGCATCCTGGGCCGGCAGGCCCACGGACTTCTCGATCATCTCCTTGGTGCGTTCAATGTCGGCACTGGGTAGATCGATCTTGTTGATGACGGGAATGATCTCCAGGCCATGGGAGATGGCGAGGTAGGCGTTGGCCAGCGTCTGAGCCTCCACGCCCTGCGAGGCGTCCACCACCAGCAGCGCTCCCTCGCAGGAGGCCAGCGAGCGCGAGACCTCATAGCTGAAGTCCACGTGTCCGGGCGTGTCGATCAGGTTCAGTTGATAGGTCTGTCCATCCGACGCGGTGTACACCATGCGCACGGTATGCGCCTTGATGGTGATGCCGCGCTCGCGCTCCAGATCCATGGCGTCGAGCACCTGGGCCTGCATCTCGCGCGAACTCAGGCTTCCGGTCAGCTCCAGCAGCCGGTCCGAAAGAGTCGATTTGCCGTGGTCGATATGCGCGATGATCGCGAAGTTACGGATATGAGATGGATCCATGGAGAGCGAGACCGGGCACATCGGCGGGCGATCTTTGCGCGCCAGGGTGGAGTGGGCCGTATAGCCTCCATCTTAACATCCGCTGCTTCGCGCATCCGACATCCGCTGCTTCAAGGAGCGCCCGCTGCCCAATCGCAGGCGCTGTCTGGGGAAGCACCGCTTACAATGGGAGGGTTGATGCAGAAGCTGAGAGCGATGGCTTTTTCCGTGCGGATGGGACTCCCGAAGCGGGCTTGCCGCGGCGTTTTCATTTCGCTCCAGCAGGCAAGCCTGCCGGGGATCCCGGCCGTTGGGGAAAACGCCCCTGAGAGTCGAAGCGGCGGGATGCGCCCGCACGGAAAAATTCTTAACTTCTTCGCCCGGCATGGCGCCCTTGTCACCGCCTGTGTGCCCCTGCTGGCGCTGGCGCTCTCTGGCTGCCAGGGTAGCCGGCGCTACGCTGCTCCCGGCAGCGCGGGGGCCAACAGCACGGCGCCCGGCCTGCAACCGCGGGCTTCGAGCCTGATCCAGAATCCAGTTCAGAGCGCGGCCCAGGCCCAGCAAGCGCAAGCCATCGAAGCCGCTCGCCGGCTCAGAGCCGAGCAACACCAGCAGCAAGTGCAGGAGCTGATCGCCCGGGCTGAGGCCAGCTATCAGGCCGGCGTGCAGAACTACAACAACAACCGTCTGGATGCGGCCCGCCAGGACTTCGACTTCGCGGTGGATACGATGCTCACCAGCGGAATGGATCTGAAGAACGATCCCCAGCTTGCGGATGCGTTTGATCAGCTTCTCTCGGCGATCAACTCCCTGGAGATGTTCGCGCTCAAGCAGGGCAGCGGCTTCTCCGAGCAGATTCAGGAGGCCCCCGCCCAGGCCGCCAACGAGGTGACCTTCCCGGCCAACCCCGAACTGGTGGGCAAGATCGCCACACAGTTGAAGACCACCAAGTCCGATCTTCCTCTGGTGGTGAATGACTACGTCGCCGGCTGGATCAACTACTTCACCAACTCTCGCACCGGCCACGCTCACCTGGAGAGCTCGCTGGAGCGCGCCGGACGGTACAGCGCGATGATCTCCAAAGATCTGGCCGCTCAGGGCGTGCCCCAGGATCTGATCTATCTGGCTGTCGCCGAGTCCGGCTTCCAGCCCCAGGCCGTCAATCCCAGCTCCGGCGCCGGCGGCATGTGGCAGTTCATGCCCTTCAGCGGGCCGTACGGCCTGGAGCGCAACGGGTTCTTCGACGAGCGTTTCGATCCGGAGCAGTCTACGCTGGCCTATGCCAGGTATATGAAGGAGCTCCACGACCAGTTCGGCGACTGGTACCTGGCCATGGCGGCCTACAATTGGGGCCCCGGCAACGTGCAACGCGCGGTGGCCAGAACCGGGTACGCGGATTACTGGGAGCTCTACCGCCTGAATGCCCTGCCGGCCGAGACCAAAGCCTATGTGCCCAGCATCATCGCCGCCGCCATTATGGCCAAGAACCCCAAGCTCTATGGCCTGGCCGACATGACGCCCGACCCTCCGGTGCTCTTTGATGACGTCACGACCACCTACGCCATCGACATGCGCCTGGTGGCTGACCTGACCAACTCGACGCTGGCCGAGATCGTCTCGCTCAATCCCGCTCTGCTGCGCCTCTCCACCCCGGAAGACATCCCGTACGATCTGCACCTCCCCGCCGGGAGCCGGGAGATGTTTCTGGCGCGCCTGCAGAACATCCCGGAGGAGGATCGCACCCGTTGGCGCTTCCACGTGGTGCAGAATGGCGAAGATCTGGAGCAGATCGCGGCCTCGCTTCATGCAAGCGCCGGCCAGATCACCTCCGTCAACGATCTCACTGGCCCGGTTCAGCCTGGCGACGAACTTGTGATTCCGCTCGCAGCCAGCAGCCGGCTGACGCCCGGCACGCGTTACCGGATGCGCAGAAAGGACACACTGGTGACGGTCGCGGATCGGTTCGGCGTCTCCGTCGAACAACTGCGGCGATGGAATCACCTCCGTTCCAACTACGTTCGCCCGGGGCGTTCGATCTATGTCGTCGAGCCCATCCGTCTGGCTTCCTCGCCTCGCATACGCCGCCGCCGTTCGCTCCATCGCCGTCCAGTGCGGAGATCCGTCCATCCCACGAACGCAACCTCTCGGCGCCGGGTCTCCCACGGCAAAACCTCGCCGCACCCTTCCAGCCGCAAGCAAGCCGCCGGGAAGAACACAAAAAAAACGGCAAAGAAGACGCAGGCCCAGTAGAAAAAAATGCACTGCCCTGAAAAAGGTGCTTGCTATTTCTTCTCTGCGCGCGTAATTCTGTTGTCATCATGCGTGCGGAGTGTCTCCATCGCATCACAGGTATTGGCCACAAGTTGGCGGGAACGTTTGGAGTCACTCGACCAAAGGTGATGATCGGGCAACAGGAGCCAGGCAACAGAAACCAAGAGACAGGGATCCGGTAGCTGGGAGAGGACGTTATGTTGCAGGACGAAGAGACCGTCAAGCTTTATGCGGCAGGCTATGAAGAAGAAGACGAGACCGGCGAGATCGCTGATATAGATTCGCTCGATGAAGAAGAAGAGGAGGAGTTCAACCTGATTTCGGTCAATCGCGTTGAAGAAGCTGAACTCTTCGCTCCCGTTTCGGGAACCGCCTCCTCTGAGCCTCCGTTCCAGGCCGCGCAGGCGCCGGCTCCCAGCACCCCTCCCAAGACGCCCAGGAAGGCTCCGGCAAAGAAGGCAGCCAAGGCTCCGGCAAAGAAGGCAGCCAAGGCTCCGGCGAAGAAGGCAGCCAAGGCGCCGGCGAAGAAGGCGGCTAAGGCATCGGCAAAGAAAGCCGCCAAGGCGCCGGCAAAGAAAGTCGCTAAGGCGCCGGCGAAGAAGGCGGCCAAGGCTCCAGTGAAGAAAGTCACCAAGGCGCCGGCGAAGAAGGCTGCCAAAAAGGCTGCGAAGAAGGCTGCCAAAAAGAGTTCAAGTTCTGCCGCGAAAGCAACGGGTGCTCTGCGCGGCGGTAAGTCTGCCTTGAAAAAGGCAGTCGGCAACAAGAGCGCCAGCAGTAAAAAATCGACTATGAGAGGTAAGACCTTGGCAACGAAGAAAGCTGCAAAGAAGGCTGTTAAGAAGGCTGTTAAGAAGGCGCCTGCGAAGAAGGCCGTCAAGAAGGCCGCCAAGAAGGCTGTCAAGAAGGCTGCGCCGAAGAAGTAACTTCGGACGCCACAACCGCGGTACAAGGCAAGCAAAAGCGCCCGGTCTCTCGTCGAGAGCCGGGCATTTTTGCGTCTGGGAAGCAGAGGCGCTCAGCCACCGTTCCGCCGCACCGCGAATCCGTTCCCTTCACCGCGACTCTTCAGGTCCGGCAGGGGCTTTTCACGGGTGATCGTCGATCGGATCTTCGACCGGGATTATCTTCCCTGGTTCCGGATGGCCGCCAGCACTTCCGCGCTGTGGGCCTGGATGTTTTTGACCTGCCACTCCTTGACGATCTTCCCCTGGGGCGAGATCAGAAAGGTGTCGCGCTCGGCGTAGTGAATGGGGCCAAACGACTTGACCGGCACGCCGTACTGATCCACCACCTTGTGGTTGGGATCGGCCAGCAACTTGAAGGTCAGCGAATCCTTGGCGCAGAACGCCTTGTGGCTATCCACGGTGTCCAGGGACACACCCAGCACCACGGCGTTCAGCGCATCAAACTTCTTCAGGTCGCGCTCAAAGTTGTGTGCTTCGATGGTGCATCCGGCCGTCTGGTCCTTGGGGTAGAAGTACAGCACCACCCACTTTCCCCGGAACTGGTCGAGGGAGACCGGGGTGTTTTCCTGCGAGGGCAGGGTGAAGTTCGGCGCCTCACTGCCGATCGGAAGCAACTCGCCGGCGGCTGAGACATTCCTGTTCCGCACCAGTTGAGCCAGCACAAAACAAGCTGCCAAGCCCACGGCGCATCCTGCTGCAATCCAACCTCTCTGAAGCATGGGAGATCTCCTTCAGGCTATTCTTCTGGCGCGCTGGGCGCGCAACTGCCATCTTACGCCAGCTTCTGCGGCCCAGCTACAGCCTGAAGCGAGGCATCGGGATCCGATGCCGGTCTCCTTGTCCGGACAGGGCATCCGAAGGCGGGCAGCGTGACCCCGGAACCAAGCCGGAGTTGGCCATTCGCCCGCCCCCGCACGGGAACAGCCCAAAGCTACTTCAGCAAGATGGTGCGGTCTTGATCCTTCGCATCCGCACGCATCAACTCCTGCCCGTGTACCTTCGAGTCCCTCTGGCTGTACACAAACACAGGATCTCCGATCGGAATCAGCACGGACAATTTGGATAGGATGCGAACTTCATACTTCTGGCCTCCAATCAACAGCTCGCGGTCTGTCACCGTGTGGTTGATGAAGGTGACCATCACCTCCGGGTCCCTCTCGTGGTGCAGGTTCCAAACCACATTCTGATACTCGGGGGTGGGAATGGTCGCGGGGGCTGAGGCAAGCGCGCAGCAAGGCGCAGCAAGAACCAGGGCGAGAGCGATAGAACGCATGGGAGACTCTCCTTTTTGCATCGATTTGTGAGAGGCTCTCTGCCATGGATCAGAGAACTCTTGGTGATCAGAGATACGATCTGATTCCGCCAATGGTTCCCCGAGCCGGTTGGTTTTTGCAAATCGAAGAGTCGGTTGTGCTTCCGCAAACCGAATCGGTTGCTTTCCTGGCCGGCCATTCCTGTGTCCGCGCTCCCTTGGGAGATGCTCTATACGCCGGTTGAACCGAAACCGCCGGCGCCGCGCGGCGTTTCAGCCAGCATGTTGGTCTCTTCAAAGGTGGCCTGAATCC
The DNA here is from genome assembly GCA_021819585.1 of Acidobacteriota bacterium. GTDB lineage: Bacteria > Acidobacteriota > Terriglobia > Terriglobales > Acidobacteriaceae > Granulicella. The sequence goes on along the minus strand of JAKAQS010000058.1, from coordinate 1,605 downwards.
GCTCCACGATCCGCAACTGCGCAATCCGATGTCCGGGCGCCACGGTCTGCGGTTCGCTGGAGAGGTTGGTCAGCACAATCTTCAACTCGCCGCGATAGCCTGGGTCGATGACTCCGGCTAGCGTGGTCACTCCGCGCATGGCCAGCCCGGAGCGGTCTTCTACCAGTGCTCCATGTGTGGAGGGCAACTCCAGCGCCAGGCCGGTTCTTACCGCTTGCGTCGACCCGGGTTGGCCCACGGGAGAGAGCACTGCGGCTTCGGCGGCAAACAGATCCGCCGCCAGATCCCCATAGGCGCCGGCGTGCGCATAGCGTGGCATCTGCGCCGAATCCAACAATCGCTGCACCAGAATCTTTGGTCCCATCCTCATCTCACCTCTCCGCGGCTTCCCCGCCGCGATCTCAGGGCTGCTCTCAAGACAACCACTTCAACAACCGGATCACGCCCATCGGAGCAGCCTTGGAGTGCGCCGACACGTCGGTTCGCGCGTGAATCGCCTTTCTGTTCTGGCTGTAGTAGGAGAAGGCGCGCAGCATCATCGCTTCATTGGTCAGCGTAGGCCTCCAGCCCAACTCCTTGCGAACTCTCCGCGTATCGAAGACGAAGCTCTCGGCAATCATTCGATAGTGATAAGGCCCCAACGGCGAAAGTTTGAGCTTGTGCGCCAACCGCATGGCGGCGATGGCCGGTTTCCGCGGCAGCGAGGCTACGCGGGAAGCGCTGCCCGCCGAGCGAATCACGCTCTCATACATCTGGCGCATGGCTGGAACCTCGTCCGAGCCGATATGAAACACATTCGACTTGTCATAACGCAGGCACAGCAAACAAGCTTCAGCCAGATCCTGCGCATAGATAAACTGGTACCGGTTGGATCCATCCCCCACCACCCAAACCTTCTTGCCGTCCTGGATGAACTCGAACAGGATCGCCAGCAATCCCAGCCGTCCGCTATCGATGATGGTGGGGCAGCGCAGCGAGATGGCCCGGAACTCCGGATGCCGCTCGCAGAGCGCTTGCAACTCCCGTTCCGCCTGGAGCTTGGATTTCCCATACATCTCCACCGGCGCCGGCTCATCCGCCTCGGTCACTGGCCTGCCAAACCCTTCGGCCCACAGGCAATTCGATGAGATGTTGACCAGCTTCATGACCCCGGCGGCGATGGCCGCCTCAGCCACCAGCCGGGTTCCATCCACGTTGCTGGACCATAGCATCCGCTGGTCCTTCACATCATGGGCCAGCATCGCCGCGCAGTGGAAGACCGCCGCAAAGCTGTGTTTGGCAAAGATCTCCGCCAGCAAGCCCGCATCGCGAATGTCCCCCTGTACACTGGTCAGTCCGTCAGCGCCCGCGTCCTCATCGCGCACCAGATCAATATTGGTGACAGCAAACCCCTCTTGAAGCAGACGCCGCTTGAGCACTCCGCCAAAGAAGCCCGAACCGCCTGTGACGAGTACCTCGACGGTTCGCATCTTTTTAGACTCGCCTTCCTGACTTCTCCGTGGAGCGGAACAGATACACGCCGAGAATTGCGATCAGCGGCTCGATCGGATGGCGAAAACGGGACTGCATGGTGACAAAGTAATAGACCAGGGGAGCCAACACGAA
>JAKAQS010000057.1 GCA_021819585.1 Acidobacteriota bacterium | reverse complement strand
ATATGCGGCGGTGTCGCGGAGTGCTTGCCCAGAAAGGTATTGACGCCGATGATGGGCAGTGTACGGTCGTGCTTCTTCTGCTCGTAGAGGATCGATTCGTCCTGGATCTTGCTCCGCTGGTATCCAGTCTCCATGGCTCCAAAGACCCCACCGCGTTCTGAGATGCGATCGAACTCATCCAGCACCGCGGTCTCCACCAGGTTGGTCAACTCCTCCAGGATGAAGCTGCCCTGGTTGGGATTCTCGTTCTTCGCCAGACCCCATTCGCGATTGATGATGAGTTGAATGGCCAGCGCGCGGCGCACCGATTCATCAGTGGGCGTTGTAATCGCTTCGTCGTAGGCGTTGGTGTGCAGCGAGTTGCAGTTGTCGTAAACGGCGATCAGCGCCTCCAGCGTGGTGCGGATATCGTTGAAGCTGATCTCCTGGGCGTGCAGGGAGCGGCCGGAGGTCTGGACGTGATACTTCAGCTTTTGGGCGCGCTCTCCGGCGCCGTAGCGCTGCCGCATGGCCAGCGCCCAGATGCGCCGCGCCACCCGGCCCAGCACGCTGTACTCCGGGTCCATTCCGCTGGAAAAAAAGAAGGAGAAGTTGGGCGCAAAGTCATCGACATGCATCCCCCGGGCCAGATACGCTTCGACATAGGTAAAGCCGTTTGCCAAAGTAAAGGCCAACTGCGTGATGGGATTGGCGCCGGCTTCCGCAATGTGATAGCCGGAGATGGATACCGAGTAGAAGTTGCGCACCCGATGCTGGATAAAGTACTCCTGGACGTCGCCCATCATCTTCAAGGCGAACTCCGTGGAGAAGATGCACGTGTTCTGACCCTGATCTTCCTTGAGGATGTCAGCCTGCACGGTGCCGCGCAGATGTTCCAGGACATTCGCACGAATCTCTTCCATCTCGGTGGGGGTGAGCGCACGGCCCTGCTGTTCGCGTCGTGCTTCTAGCTGCTGATCGATGGCCGTATTCAGAAACATGGCGAGAATCGCCGGCGCCGGTCCGTTGATGGTCATCGAGACCGATGTGGCGGGATCGCAGAGGTCAAACCCATCGTAGAGGGCCTTCATGTCATCCAGCGTGGCCACGGAGACACCGGCGTTGCCGATCTTGCCGTAGATGTCTGGACGCAGTTCAGGGTCGGCGCCATAGAGGGTGACCGAGTCGAAGGCGGTCGAGAGCCGCTTGGCCGTCATCCCCTCGGACAACAGTTTGAAGCGGCGGTTGGTGCGGAAGGGATCGCCTTCTCCGGCAAACATTCGAGTGGGATCTTCGTCGCTGCGCTTGAAAGGGAAGACTCCGGCTGTGAACGGAAACGATCCGGGCAGGTTTTCCAGCATCCGCCAGCGAAGGATCTCGCCATGATCCTCGAAGTGCGGTAACGCGAGGCGAGGAATGCGAGTGCCTGAGAGAGTGGTAAAGGCCTTTTGAGAGTGCAAGTCCTCTGTTGATGCAGCCTGCAAAGATGGCCATTCTGCAAGCAACTTTCGCGCTTCTGGCGCAAGCTTGGCGTCGTGCTCGGCAATCAAGCGATCCAAGACATGCCGGACAGTAGCGGAATCCGGGTCGCGATCGCTTCCCTGGCGCGCAGCCAACATCCGCCTGGACTCGTGTAACTGCTGGCGCTCCCGCGCCAGCCGCACCTGTTCGCGGGCAAAGGCATGGTAGCCACGAACGGCAGAGGCGATCTCAGCCAGGTATCGTTCTCTGCCTGCCGGAAGAATGGAGTCTCTCTTGGTGGAGATCTTTCCGGCCACTGGCGCGAGCCTCCCCGGCTGCAGCGTCAGGCCGAGTGCCGCGAGCCTGGGCAGCAATCCCTGATAGAGCGCCGTAACTCCGTCGTCGTTGAAGCGTGAGGCCTGGGCGCCATATACGGGCATGTCTTCCGGCGCCAGATCCCAGCGTTCCCGGTTGCGCTGCACCTGTTTGGCCACGGCCCGCAGAGCGTCCTGTGCGCCCCGGCGATCAAACTTGTTGATGGCAACGAAGTCGGCGAAGTCCAACATGCCGATCTTCTCCAACTGGGAGACCGCTCCGAACTCCGGTGTCATGACGTAGAGACTCAGATCGACCAAGGGTACGATATCGGCATCTCCTTGTCCGATGCCCGCGGTCTCCACCAGGATCAAGTCGAAGCCTGCCACTTTGCAGGCGGCGATGATATCGGGCAGATCGGAGGCGAGCCCGGAAGCCGCGAGCGCTCCCGAACGTGTAGGGCGAGAGGCTAGCGATCGCATGAAGACTCTGCGCCGGCCCTGCCATGGGGCGATTGCATTCATGCGGATGCGATCCCCAAGAAGAGCGCCTCCCGTCTTCCGGCGCGAGGGGTCCATCGCGATGACAGCGATCTGCAAGGCATCGTTCTGGTCAAATCGGAAGCGACGGATCAACTCGTCGGTGAGTGACGACTTACCCGAGCCACCGGTTCCGGTGATGCCGAGGACAGGCACAGTCGCCTGTTGGGCTGCCTGAGCGAGCGCTGCCCTGACCGCCCGGCCGATCTGGCCGTCTTCCAGGGCGGTGATGCACTTCGCAAGATTGCGGTGGTCGCTGAGGATCTCCCTTGCGGTCTGAAATTCCATCAAGCCGGACCAATCCACGGTGGCATCCGTGGCCGGGTCTGTGGCGCAGAGACCGAGCATCGCCTTGATCATTCCCGTCAAGCCCATCCTCTGGCCATCCTCGGGGCTGAAGATGCGGGTGACGCCAGAGGCATGCAACTGCTCGATTTCGGCTGGGAGAATGACCCCTCCTCCGCCTCCGAAGACTCGAATCGAGGCTCCGTTGCGCTCGCGGAGCAGGTCGATCATGTACTGGAAGAACTCCATGTGTCCGCCCTGGTAGCTGGAGACGGCGATAGCCTGAGCATCTTCTTCCAGAGCGGCGGTCACCACCTCATCGACGGAGCGGTTGTGACCCAAGTGAATCACCTCGGCGCCTTGCGCCACCAGAATGCGGCGCATGATGTTGATTGCGGCATCGTGGCCGTCGAAGACGGCGGCTGCGGTCACGACGCGAATCTTGCGGCGGGGACTATTTGCGGCCGGCGCTGGTTCCAGGCTCTGGCCGGAGAGCAAAGTCATCGGCATGGGTGCGCTCTGCATCGTGATTGCTGCTCACAGGGATTGGAGGATTTTTCTTATACGGTTCCAATCCCTCAGAAAAATATACGCCCTCTCGACCCGAGCGCGTCGCGAGCCGGCCGCCGGCGATCTTTGTCCTCGGTGCGCCAGGAGAGCCCTGGTGGGCCGCATGGAATTTATCCTGGCCTGCTCCCCGTTCGCCTCGGCCTGACCAGCGCGCGGAGCGAATCCTGCTGATCTCCGGCCGACCTATGAGCCGTGGATCGTTCTGAAGGCGAGCGTCGCGCGCTGCGGGCAACACCCGCAACCAAGCCGCCCAAGGGCACGATCGACGCGGGCAGAACGCTGTACGTGACTTATGCGGGCCGCATGGCTTGTCTGCCGGATCAAGAATGGTCCTTGCCGGTGCGAATAGAGCTTGCAAAAAGGGAGGCTGCCGTCCGCAGGTTATCCAGGTCCATGGGATAGACGGCGACCGACCAAAGCGCGCTCAAGAGAGCGGCTCGGGTCTTTCCCTGCGCCTTGAGGGCATCTGCGCGCTGCTTATAGATACGAGCGTAAGCCACCTGACGAGGAATCAGGCCACAGCCGGCGGAACCGTAGTGCTTGCGAACAAATAGTTTCTGCGCATCCACCATCCGCTGCGTATCTCTGGACATGGAGCCTGCGGACCAGCGATAGTACGCAATCACTTTGGGGATAAAGGCCACCTCATGGCGCAGAGCGATCCGAAGCCAGAGGTCGCGATCCTCGGTAGCGCGCATGCTCTCATCGAAGGCGCCGATCTCTTCAATACATCGTCTGCGGAAGGTAATCGTTGGGCAGGGAAGGTCTACCTTCCTCATATAAATCTGCGGAGCAATCCTTCCCTCAGCATGATGGCGATTTCCCAGAAATGTACTTTGTGGAATGCCATCGGCATCGATGTGGGTGACCAAGCCATAGGCGAGGCCTGCATCGGGCCGTTCCCGGAGCGTCCGTACCGACTCCCAAAGCCTGCAAGGAAGCCATATGTCATCGGCGTCCAGCAGGGCCAAAAATTCGGAGTCTGAGGCTCGGATTGCGGCGTTTCTTGCCGCTGGAAGACCGCGGTTGTCTTGTCGAAGATAGCGAAGCTTCGCCCCGAGGCGATCCATGAATGGGGTGACAACCTCCAAGGTGTTGTCGGTGCTTCCGTCGTCCACCAACACAATCCGCCAGTCGGAGAACGATTGCGAGACCACGCTCTCCAGTGCGGCTGGGAGATATCTGGCCGCATTGAACGCCGGAATAATCACATCAACGGTAGCCATGGTATCTATCGCCGGGAGAGGCTGCGAGCCCTTGTTCGTCGTTGTGGATTACGGCATTTCTCCTGGAGGCGCCGCACGGGGTGAATATCTGGCGATCGGACAGAGCGCGAAGCGGCACGCTACTGGAAAAAAGTGACGGTTTTCCCGAGTGACTGGAGGTGCTCATAGTCGTAGTTCGAGGTTTCAGAAGTCTCGTTGAGGTAACGAGCCTTGCGGGTGAGAGCATCGGGAAGACTGATCTCGGTAAAGGTTTGAATGTTTTCAAGACGATGGAGGATGTCGTTGCGTACCCAGAAGAAGTTATCGTGATAGATCACGGGGCTGTAATGATCGGTAAATTGTGGGATCCGGTATATCTTTCCAGCGCGGGACCATGGAATATGGGTCTCAATCACCTCCGGATTCTCCGCGGTCAGGACTTGGGACAAAGCCGCATATCCATCATGCGCCAAGACTGTATTGGTCAATAACCCGGCATCAACGATACGAATGTTCTCGCAGCACAGAGAGGCTCCGCCAACATCGGGAACCATAAAAGTAATGGTGGGCATATCCAGTTGTTTGCGAATATCATCGACCGCCCTTCCCGTCATCGCGAACTGATGAGGGGTGATTCCGTACATGTTTGACCCGTAGGGAACGCGATAATGGAGCAGGAATCTCTCCAATACGTTGGATGGAGGAACGGTCGTTCCCAGACCGTCCGAACGAAGGGCGAGGGACCATGCCTCGTGAAAGTCGAGATAGCGATAGTTGATGGCGAATGTTGAAGCCCACCAGAGGACGAGGACAAAGGCGGTCCACGCCGCCGGCAATCTTCGTCTGTAAGACAGGAAAAGATAAAAGACAAGAAGGATGGCCGGAATGAAGCACGAGTAGTACATGCGGCCACGGTATCCGGAGTTCGTGCCAATGATGAAATTAAAGAAGGTTACGCCAACGGCATAGCCGACGCAAAAGCGCAGGGAGTCATTGGAAAGCAGGGAGGATGTCTCGCCCGTGGTGCTCTCATCGAGGCGGAAATGAGCGACATCTTGCGTAAAGTAGAGCCATAGAACGCCTGCGATCAACACGGCGAGGCAATCGTAGAGACCCAGCAGGCCGCCCAGATGGCTCCAAACGGCCGCCATGCCATGGCGGGTGTAGGGAGCCCAGCGTTTGGCGAAGACCGTATTGGGCATAAAGGTGTGAAAGGCGACCAAGCGCCATAGCTCAACCCCAAGCCAGGCCAGGACGGTAGAAGCTGCTATCTGAACTCCCATTCGCTTGGACTGGCGATTCGCAGAGAGAAAGATGGCTACTCCGGCGCACCAGAGATAAAAGGCCGCCTCGAAGCGTACTGTGGTTGCGAGAGCAGTGGCCAGGATCAGCAGAAGAGAGTGCTTGCGCTGCACAGCGACGATACAGATGGCGACAAGCAGACTGAGCAGGCTCATCTCCATGCCATTGGCATCCTCATAGAGAAACATGTTGCTAAGCCCGAGCGCAAGGCCGGCAAGCATGGCCATCGGGGCGCCGATCCGCCTGTAGAGCAGAAGGTAGAAGACACCGCACGCCAAAGCGGAACAGAGAGAGGCCAGCACCTGGCTGACTTGCAGCATGCCAAGGAATCCGGGGTGGGCTACCTTGTAACACGCAGCCAGAAGCCAGAACCAAGCCGGCGATGAGAATCCCTCGACCTGTTCGGAGACCGGCGTCAGGGCAGTTCGCCCGGTTTCGGCATAAGTGCGCGCATAGGCGACGGTGATACTGCCATCGTCCCAGCCGAAGTCGCGAACAAAGTGAACCTGCAGGAGATTGACGGCGAGGATGGTGAGGACGAGTGCCGAGAAAAAAAAGATGTGCTTGCGCTGGATTGAGAAGGCATTGGAATCGGGTGACGGCAGGTAGGACACCGGGGACACTCCTGAGAATCAAAATCCTGGCAGAGGAGATGCCTGGGCCTCTGCGCGACCTTGGCCTTGAAGGGCATATTGCACCACCGCAGGGCCCGAGGGGTGATCCTGGCGTCATCCAGGTCGTAATCATATGGCGGAAGGATTCCAATCCTCCTCGCCCTGGCTATCGAGTCCGTGGCTAGGATATCAAAGAAGCCGAGGTTTCCGAGTCTGGAGAAGGCATTGTTGCAGGCTCAGCGTCTCAACACGTCGTGATCAGGGAGTGGGGAGGCCGTTGGTTGGGGGTGGTTCGTTGGCGCTCGCATCCAGGGCTACCTTCCATTTGCCATGCACCTTCTTCCAGAAGGTGATGTAGCGGCCGGAGGTGGTGGTGGACTTGCCGTCCTTGCCGATGGTAGTGGCGTCGTAGTGTCCCCAGGTGAAGCCGGACTGGTTCGAAGGATCCATCCGCGCCCCCTCCGCGTACCAGCTAAGTTTGTAAGTTGCAGGGTTCCAGGTGGCGACGGCAGCGATGGCCGAGCGGCCCTGGACGGCTGGCTGGCCGTTGTTCAGGGTGACGCCGTCGTCGGCGAACCAGGAGCTGAAGGCCTTGCCGCCGCCTGCCACCACGGCTGCGGAGAACTCCCCTTCAAGTTTCAGCAACTCCAGCACTCCGGCGGAGAGATGGGGCACCTTGAGGGGCGTGTAGGTGAAGGCGGACTTGGAGGAGTTGGCGAAGGCTGCGACGGACGGAGCGGTGGCTGGGTTCGCCGCTCCAGGCGGCGGGATGCTCTGGGCGGTGGATTGAGCGCATAGCGCAAGAGGAGTGCTGATGGCGCCGAGCAGAACAGCGGCGGCGAGTGCATTCATGAGCACGATTGTACGTCGGGAAGGCGGCCGAGATGATCTTCCCTACGGCTGCGAATGCCAGCAGTTTGGATAGGGGCTGGGGGTCTGGTTCTCGATGTTCGGAGTGTTGGCTGGATTCGTTGTGTTGGGAGGGTTGGTGCCCGGCATGGGGGAATTGACGCGACGGCCGTTGGGATTGAGAGGCTCCGGCATCATGCAGGGGTCAGGAACTTCATTGAGGCCATAGGCGCGGCCTCCCGGGGATGGAAGGACGTTGATGGCGCGTAGCCAATCGGCGGCCAGTTTGGACCAATGATCTTCCGGAGTTCCGGGCGGGTTCATGCCGAAGCCGTGACCGCCGGTGGCGTAGTAGTGGAGTTCTGCCGGGATATGTGCATGCATGAGAGCGCGGTAGTAGACCAGGGCGTTGAATCCGTAGCTGTGGTCATTCTCCGCCTGGATGAGGAAGGTCGCCGGCGTGTACTGATTGGGTTGATAGGCGGGGAAGATCTCCATATGGTCAGGCGGCATGGCGAGGTAAGCAGGGTAGGCGAGGATGGCGAAGTCGGCGCGGGCGCTGAGGTTGGCCTGGCTTTGGGAGGCTGCTGGGGTGGCGTCAGTCTGGCTGTCCTCGGGGTGGGTGCAGAGGAGGATGGCCAGATTGGCTCCTGCGGAGAAGCCCATGACGCCAATGCGGACGGGGTTGATCCCCCACTCGGCCGCATGAGCGCGAGTGATGCGCATGGCTTGCTGTGCGTCCTGCAAATCAACAAGATCGGCTGGATAGTGGCCGGCCTCGCCTCTGGGCTGGGGGACTCTGTACTTGACCAGGATGCAGGTGATGCCAAGGGAGTTGAGCCAGTGGCAGGGGGCCAGACCCTCCTTGTCCCAAGCCAGGATCTGGTAGCCCCCTCCGGGGAAGACAAGGGCTGCTGCGCCGTTGCCGCGGCCGCTGGGGAAGTAAACGGTGAGGGTGGGCGCGGTCACGTTGCTGATCTCACCCGGCGGCAGATGGGCGATCCTGGCCGCGGGTAAGGCAGTCTGGGGCGATTGGGGAACCCCATTCGGCCAGAGAGGCAGGACAGTTTGCGCCAAGGAGGAGCCGGAGACCGAGACAAGTGCGAGGAGGATCGAGGCGATGAACGGGTTACGCATCATGGCGTTTATAGTACGCTGCCGCTCTGAAGTGCAAGTCTTGGTGGCGAACGGTTATTGACGGCCGGTCGAAGCCGGGGCGGGGGATGCAAGACGCGGGACGGCGCGTGAGGGTGGGAGCGAAGAGAAGAAGTTTAGAGACAGGAGGATGGGCCGGAGGCTGGGGAGGTGTTGCTTGCGCAGCCGGGAGCGGGGTTGGACCGAGGCTAACGTGGTGATGCTCCGCAAGTTGAAGTTATGCAAGGAGCTGAGCGCCAGAGAAGCTAAAGAGTGGGCCAGAGGAGTTTCGGCCGCTGCATGGCTTTCGCGCGGGTTGGTACACTGGAAAGATCGTCCATCCGTCTCAATACAGGAGAGTTCTACCGCAGTTGTTCCAGATGCGCAGGTTCCCAGCATGAGTGATTTTCTTAGCCGGATTGAATCGCCGGCCGATGTCAAGAAGCTCAACATCACCCAGCTTCAAGAGTTGGCGGAGGAGATCCGTGAACGCCTGATCGTGAGTGTGGCCCGGACGGGTGGGCACATTGGGCCGAACCTGGGCGTGGTGGAGTTGACCCTCGCCATGCATTACGTCTTTGAGACGCCGCGCGACAGCTTTGTGTTCGATGTGAGCCATCAGAGCTACGTGCATAAGCTGTTGACCGGACGCGAGAACCGCTTTGACACCATCCGTCAGCCGGGCGGACTGAACGGTTTTATGCTGCGCAGCGAGAGCGAGCACGACAGCTTTGGCGCGGGACATGCGGGAACGGCGCTCAGCGCAGCCCTTGGCATGGCCGTGGCGCGAGACATGAGCGGAGGCAAGGAGCATATCGTAGCGCTGGCCGGCGATGCCGCCTTCACCAACGGCATCAGCTTTGAGGCACTGAACAACATGGCCTCTACCCGGCGGCTGATCGTAGTCCTCAATGACAATGAGTGGTCGATCGACAAGAATGTGGGCGCCATTGCTCAATATCTGCACAAGATCGCCACCAACCCGGCTTACGCGAGCCTGCATGACCGCGCGGCCGTGCTGCTGGAGCGGTTTGGCGGCAAGGCGGCCAGACATATCGTGCGCAAGGCGGAGGAGGCGGCCAAGGGAATCGTGGGCCGAGGCATGATCTTTGAGGAGTTCGGCCTGACCTACTATGGGCCGGTGGATGGGCATAACCTGCCGCTGTTGATCGAAACCTTCGAGTTCCTGAAGAAGCAGCAACGGCCGGTGATGCTCCACGCGCTCACCCAGAAGGGGCGCGGATTCCAGCCGGCGATGGAGAAACAGAAGAAGTTTCATGGATTGGGGCCCTATGATCCGGAGACCGGGGAGACCAAGGCGGTGGGGCAGAAGACCTACTCGGAGGTCTTTGCCGAGAGCCTGATCCGGCTGGCCGATGCGCATGACAAGGTGGTGGCGATTACGGCAGCCATGCCCAATGGCACGGCGCTGGATCTTTTCCGGCCGCATCATCCCGAACGCTACTTCGATGTTGGAATCGCCGAAGAGCACGCGGTGCTCTTTGCCGCGGGGATGGCCACCAAGGGGTATCGCCCATTCTGCGCCATCTACTCGACGTTTTTGCAACGGGCGTTCGACCAGGTGGTGCATGACGTTGCCCTGCAGCGGCTTCCGGTGGTCTTCTGCATGGATCGCGGCGGGCTGAGCGGAGACGATGGGCCCACCCACCATGGGCTCTTCGACATCAGTTATCTGCGCGGCGTGCCGAACCTGATCCACATGGACCCCAGGGACGAGGATGAGCTGCAGGACATGATGTTCACCGCCCTGCTGCATGACGGTCCGAGCGCCATTCGTTACCCGCGCGGAACCGGCCCGGGGGCGGTGGTCAAGCAGCGGCCCACGGCGCTGGAGATCGGCAAGGCCGAGGTGTTGCGGGACGGAGACGAGGTTGCCATCTTTGCGCTGGGCAACATGGTGGCCGAGGCTGAGCGTCTGGCTGCGCTGCTCCGGGACGAGGGATACAGCGCGGCGGTCATCAACGCGCGGTTTGCCAAGCCTGTGGATGCGGACTGTCTGGCCCGATATGGGGTGCGCTGTGAGCTGTTGGTGACCATGGAAGACCATGTGCTTGCCGGCGGATTTGGTTCGGCCGTGCTGGAGGTGATGAATGCGCTGGAGATGGATCTGCCAGTGGTGCGAGTGGGCTGGCCGGATACGTTCATCGAGCATGGCAAGGTGGAGTTGCTGCGCGCCAAGTATGGGCTGACGGCGGAGTCGGCCTTGGCCAAAATTCGTCCCTATCTCAAGAAGCCGGTTGGCGTTTGAAGGCGAGGGCCCCGGTGGGTGGCCCGGACGCGACGAAAGATGCCGCAGCCAGAAGAATCTCCGGTGGTTCCGTTGGTGAAGGAGAAGCCGCGGTGGGAGATCAGCCCATGGGTTCTTCCTTATTGACAAAGCTGAAGAACCGTCTTCCACTGGCGCAAGGGATGGGGGAGCCGACGAGAGTGCGGGAGCAAGCCAACGAACTGGGCCATGCGCCAGGCAAGGAGCAGGCTCTGACGCAGAGGAGCCGGCAGCGAGGTCTTTTGCTGGTGGGGCTGTTCAAACTTGGCAAGGCGCTCTTCTTCGCTGCTGTGGGCGCCGGGGCGCTGCATCTGGTCAACCGGAATATACGCAGCGTGATGATGCACATGGTAGACGTTTTGGGAATCGATCCAGAGAGACATTTTGTCTCTGTTCTGTTGGACCATGTTCAATTCATCGATCCGCATGAGTTGCGCAAGGCGGGCGTGCTCTCTTTTTTGTACGCAGCCGTCTGCGTGGTGGAGGGCGCAGGACTGGTTTTGAAAAAGCGCTGGGCCGGGTACCTTACGGTGATTCTCACAGCGCTGGGGCTGCCTTGGGAGGGATTTGAACTGCTGGTGAAGTTCTCCACCTACAAGCTGGGGCTGCTGGCGGTCAACTTTGGGGTCTTGCTTTACCTGCTCTGGATCCTGAAGAGGAGAGAAACAGAAGAGAACCTGACCCCTTGATGCCCGGCGAAACTCCAGATGCGGGGCCGAACTCCCGCACCGGGGCCTTGGGTTCTGCTCCGTCTGCTGAAGGCGAGGGGGCAGAGCAGGACAGGAAGTTGGTTCGGTGATCTCTTCCTGGCCTTTGCGAGGCGTTTGAAGCCGGCCCCGGAAGGGCTCCTTCCCGAGGACGGTTGACTCGTCCCCTAAAGGTGAGGAGGAAGAGCCGTCTTGCCGCGATGGCAAACTTTCGCTTTTAGTTCGCCTACATCAGGCCGGACGCCGCTGACAAGTAGCCAGGCAGGGGCGAATCAATCGAAACAACACAATATGTTGTGGTTGGATAGCGGCATATCGCTAGATCATGGATTTTCCACATTTCCGAAGGAAAACAGGGGAGAAACCTCAGAGATTTTGCTTGCTATCCGCCGCCGAACACTCCATTCTTAGTGGAAAGAAGTGGAAGAAAGTGGTCTGAACGGGTAAAACAAGAGCAACTAAGGCCGATAGTAAGTCAGAGTGAGCCCGAATGGAAGGCAAAGGGTTGCGGGGAAGCGGAGGGGAGTCCAGGCAGATACCTCTCCTTGGCAAGGAGTTGTGATTCGGGATCGGAAGTGAGGTTTGGCAATGTTTCGCGGCAATCACCCAACGCGCGTGGACGAGAAGGGCCGGCTGAAGGTTCCGGCCGAATTCAAGCGCAGGGTGGATGAGCTTTATGGTCCGCAGTTTTTCATCACCAGCAAGGATGGCAAGCGGGCCGAGCTCTACCCGATGAAGGAGTGGGAGCGGATTGAGGATGCGCTGGCCAAGGCGCCCTCCAGCGGAGCCAAGAAGAAGTTTCTGGATGTGACCAACTACTACGGGCAGGTGGTGGAGATGGATGCGCAGGGCAGGTTGTTGATTCCGCAGTTGCTGCGCGAGGACGCGACGCTGGCCGGGGACGTGGCGGTGTTGGGAATGCAGACGTACCTGGTGGTTGCCAACGATGCCAAGCATCGGGCGCAACTGGCGGAGAATCCGCTGACGGATGCGGATATCGACGCGCTGGGTGTGGTTGGAATTTAGCTTGGAGTCCCTGAGTGGGACGCATGAGGCGGAACGTATGACGAAACCGCAGCATGTACCGGTTCTTTTAGAAGAAAGTTTGAACTTTCTGAATGTGCGTTTGGGCGGCGCGATCGTGGATGCGACGCTTGGGTTGGGTGGTCATTCGGAGGCGATTGCCCGCAGGCTGGGATCGCGTGGAAGGCTGATCTGCCTGGATCGCGATGCGCAGGCAATGGAGCTGGCCAAAGCCCGCCTGGAGCAACTGGCTGGGGAGCTTGGGAACCGGATGCCGCGGGTGGAGTTTGTGGAGCGGCCTTTCTCCGAGATCGCCTCCATCGTCGAGCCGGGGACGCTGGATGGATTGCTGGCGGACTTCGGCGTCAGCAGCTTGCAGTTGGACGAAGCGCACAGAGGATTCAGTTTCCGGCAGGAGGGCCCCTTGGATATGCGCATGGACAGGCGCGGGGGCCTGACGGCCGAACAAGTGGTAAATCAGGCGGACGAAGAAGATCTTGCCAACCTGATTTACGAATTCGGAGAGGAAAGGAGGTCGCGGAGAATCGCCAGAGCTATTGTGCGGGCGCGGCCGATTTCGACAACAGCGGAGCTTGCTCGAGTCGTATCGGCCGTCGCCCCGCCAATAAAGAGATCGGAGCGCGGCCACGCAGAGGGTGGTCAGATTCATCCCGCGACAAGAACCTTTCAGGCGCTGCGAATTCGAGTGAATGATGAGCTGGGCGAGATTCAGGCGCTGCTCCGGGCCGTAACCGGAGCCAAGAGCCTGCTCAAGCCGGGCGGACGGGTGGCGATGATCAGCTTTCACTCCCTGGAAGACCGGCTGGTGAAGGACGCCTTTCGCGAGGCTGCCCGGCAGGGAGAGATGGAGATTCTGACCCGGAAGCCGGTGACGGCAGGCGAAGAAGAGGCGATGAGAAACCCCCGAGCCAGGAGCGCGAAGCTCCGGGCGGCAGAGAGAGGTTCGAAGCGCAGAAGAGATTGAGACAGAGATCGGGCCGGGGTTGTCCAGCCGTGCTTTCAGGCGAAAGACAACCATAGCAACAAAAAGTCCCTTCCCCCATCCGCAACCCCGGCCCGGGTTGTAACGCCTTTGGGGGAGCGCGGAGGTTGCGTAATCCCCAAAAGGCAGGGATGAAAGACGGAAGACGAGTTCAGGTGGAGGTGCTGCGATGGCGACCATGGTGATGGCAGGACAACAAATAACGGAGACGCAGAGCGGAAGCAGTGCGCGCCGTGGTTGGAGCGTGGCGGAGCGGAACCGCGCCCTGTTCGAGCAGCAGCGAGCGCGGCGCCGCGGGCCAACGCCGGAGATGTTCTTCGCCAAGCACATCGACAACAGCCGTCTGGTCAAGGAGGACGATCCGGAGAGGCGGCGGGAGGTGCGCAGCTTCACCATTGCGATGATCGTTTTGTTTTCGCTCACGATGGTCTATGTCTGGCAGCACTTTTCCGCCATTGAGGTGGGCTACCGGGTGGAGGCGCAGAAGACGCAGGTGGAGATGCTGGAGGAGAAGAACCGGCAGTTGGAGCTGACTGAGGCGCAGTTGAGCGATCCGGAGCGGATTGACCGGATTGCGAAGCAGTTGGGGATGGAATCCCCGCAGCCTGGCCAGGTGGTGCGGCCCGACGGCATGAGTGGGACCGCAGTGATGGCGCAGGCCCACGTGCCTGCGCTTGCGGGTCCGCCGGCCGGCAATTGAAGAGGCTCCGGGGAGGACGCGGTGATCTGTGGGCTGCTTTGTGGAAGAGTTCGATCCGCGGGTGGGAGAAGATAGGGACTGAGAGTCAGGAAAGAAGAGGAAGAGACAGGGCCTGGCGAGAAAGTGGTCGATTCGAAGTTGCAGGGAGCTTTGCACGGGAACAGGGATTCAAGGATGAATCAGACGCCACGGCAGAAGCTGACCGCACCCATCCGCAGGGTGCGGTTTGCTTACGTGGCGCTGTTCTTCTGTGCCTGGTCGGCGGCCATTGCGCTGCGGCTGATTTGGCTCCAGGTGATTCAGCACGGCGATTGGATGGAGCGCGCCAGGCAACAACAGCAAAGAACCTTTGAGGTTGCGCCGCATCGCGGCGTGCTCTATGACCGCCAGATGCACGCTTTGGCGATGACGGTGCTGGTGGACAGCATCTATGCGGTGCCCAGCGAACTGGGGGCCAATCGCGCCGAGGATGCCATGCTGCTCTCCAGGATCGTCCACGCCGATCCGCTGGATCGCTTTACTACAGAGAAGCAGATGGACGCGCGGTTCAACGCCTCGCGGAACTTTGCCTGGGTTGCGCGCAAGGTGACGCCGGAGATTGCCACCCGGGTGCGTCAGCTCAATCTGAAGGGAATTTACTTCCAAAAGGAGTTCAAGCGTTTCTATCCCAATGGGGACCTGGCCTCCCATGTGCTGGGGTATGTGGGTACGGATGACACCGGGCTGGGCGGCCTGGAGGAAGAGTTCGACCAGGATCTGCATGGGGAGCCGGGACATGAGCTGACCGCGATTGACGCCAAGCGGCATGTGTTGGGCTCCGATGAGAGCGATCCGATACCCGGAGAGAATCTGGCGCTGACGATCGACGCCAACATTCAGTACATGGCCGAGCAGGCGCTGGATGCGCAGATGGCCAAGGTAAAGGCGCTGCACGGGACCGTGGTGGTGCAGGACCCGAATACGGGGCAGATTCTGGCCTTGGCGGTGAGCCCGCGCTTCAATCCCAACGACCCGCTGCATGTGGATCCGAGAGACCTGACCGATCTGGCCGTGAGCGATGTGTACGAGCCGGGCTCGACGTTCAAGCTGGTGACGTACTCGGCGGCGCTTGATGCGGCGGGAGTGAAGCCGACGGACATGGTGGACTGCCAAGGCGGCGAGATGACCATGTATGGACGCACGCTGCATGACGATGAGGAGGATCGGCGGCATCACTATGGGTTGGTGACGGTGGAGAAGGCGCTGGAGATCTCCAGCGATGTGGCGGCGGCGAAGATGGCCATGAAAGTTGGGCCGGATACCTTCTACAAGTACATTCGCGCCTTTGGCTTTGGCCGGCGGACGGGGATCGAACTGCCCAGTGAGACACGCGGTCTGCTGCGGCCGCCGCGCCGCTGGGGCTCGACCAGCATTCTTTCCATCGCCATTGGACAGGAGGTCGCGGTGACACCGGTTCAATTGGTCAGCATGGTCTCGACCATCGCCAACGGGGGCATCTACCTGCCGCCGCATATTCTCCTGCAGTCTACGGATGGCCAGAGCCAGAGCAATCAGAGTCCGGAGGCCAGACTGGTGGCTGAGCCCTTCCATCCGGAGGAGGGATTGCCCGCAAAGTTGCCCGACGGAGCGCGCAGGATCATCAGTGAGCAGACGGCGGCCGAGATGCGTCAGATGATGCAGGCCGTTGTTCTGGATGGAACCGGAAAGCCGGCCCAGTTGGATGGCTATAGCTCGGCGGGGAAGACGGGAACGGCGCAGAAGGTGGATCCAGTGACCCATGCCTACTCCCACACCAACGTGGTGGCGAGCTTTGCGGGGTTTGCTCCGGTCAATCATCCTGCGATCTCCATAGCGGTGGTGATTGACAATCCCACCGTAGGCAGCCGCTACGGCACGGCAGTCTCGGCTCCGGTCTTCCGCCAAGTGGCCCAGGAGGTGCTGGAGTATCTTGGCGTGCCTCATGACGAGCCTTTGCAGACCGAGCAGCAGAGGGAAGAGGTGCGGAACACAGCGGAGCCGGACGATGAGCCGGATCAGCATATCGGAGATCTGAACGCGATCTACGACGAGGTGAATAGCCTGCCGGCGGATGATCCGTTGCGGCAGCCGCAGGCCGAGGCAGCGGGCGGCCCTGAGGAGATGCCGGCGGCGGAGCAGCCGACGCTTTCCGCCTCTGCGCCGGCGGCGCTCCCTGAGCCAGTCGTGGAGGCTTTTCACAAGAACGGAGATTCGACGTCATCGCTGAGAGACGCCGCCTCCAATGGGCAGGTCAATGCTCCCGTGATTCCGCCGCCGGTGCAGTTGAAGGGCAACGGCGAGGTGGTGATCGATGCCGACAAGCGCGTTGCGGTGCCGGATTTCCATGGCGACAACCTGCGCGCCGTGGTGGAGAAAGCTGAGGGCATCGGGTTGCGTCTGAGGATGCTGGGCAGCGGGCTGGCGCAGGATCAAGCGCCGGCAGCCGGGACCATGGTGCCGCAGGGAACGCAGATTGTGGTTCGGTTCGTTCGCTGACGAGCGGCAGGGGCTTGAGGAGCTGAGAACCCTGGCAGGGCGTGCAACCCCCAGGCGCGCGGATACAGGCGCAGAAAGACGGATATGGAGTGGAGGAAAGCGATAGCGGGGATGGGCGCGGTAGAGGCCGCGGGGCGGCCTGATGTGCAGGTGAGCGGGGTGCAGTATGACTCGCGGCGGGTGAGACCCGGAGATGTGTTCGTCGCCATGCAGGGAGGCGTCACGGATGGTAACAGCTACGTCGGCGCGGCGATCGAGAAGGGCGCGGTGGGGATTGTGACGGACTCGCCGGAGGGCTTCGCCGGCTTGCGCGAACGGCGGCTGGAGCTGGCCCTGGCGCTGGTGGATCGCAGCGCCAATGGTGGGCGGAGGGCGCTTTCAGAGTTAAGCTCCGCGGTGTTTGGGGCTCCCGAGAAGAGGTTGAAGATCAGCGCCGTTACCGGGACCAACGGCAAGACGACGACCGCATTTCTACTCGAGCAGATGCTGAGTTGGGCCGGGCGGAGTTGCATTCTGTTGGGAACCATCGAGACCCATCTGGCCGGCAGGGTGAGGGTGAGCGAACACACTACTCCGGAGAGCCGGGATCTGCTGGCAGTCTTTGCCGAAGGAGTAGAGGCGGGTTGCAGCGAAGCGGTGATGGAGATGAGCTCGCACGCGCTGGCTCAGGAGCGGGTCTGGGGCATTCCGGTGGATGTGGCGATCTTCACCAATCTTACCCAGGACCACCTGGACTATCACGGAACCATGGAGAACTACAGGCGGGCCAAGCAGCGGCTGTTTGAGGGTGTGGGAGCCGCGCCGCCGCGAGTCGCGGTGATCAATGCGGAGGATCCGGCCGCGGAGCATATGCTTGCCGCGGCGGCGGCTTGTCAGAGGGTGACGTATGGAATCGAGCGCGGCGACTGGCGGGCTGAGGATCTGATGCTGGATGCAGGTCGGATGCGGTTCAGGATGCGGACGCCGGAGGGTGCGGTGCTGGTTGAATCTCCTCTGACGGGGCGCGTGAACGTCTTCAACCTTCTGGCAGCCTCCTGCGCGGCCCATGCGCGCGGTCTGGCGCTGGAGGAGATCGCAGCGGCGGCGCAGCAACTGCGACCCGCTCCGGGAAGATTTGAGGTGGTGAGCGGCAGCCAGGATGCTGGTTTTCTGGTGGTGGTGGACTACGCCCATACGGAGGATGCGCTGGCGAACCTGATCTCGCTGGCAAGAGACTTGGCGCGGGAACGGAATGGACGGGTGATTACCATGTTCGGCTGTGGAGGAGACAGAGACCGAGGCAAACGGCCCAGGATGGGTAGGGTGGCTGCCCAGGGAAGCGAGGTGGTGGTGGTGACCAGCGACAATCCGCGCAGTGAGGATTCAGAGATGATCATCGAAGAAATTCTCCCGGGTGTCCGTGAGGCGCAGGCCGCGTCTGTGAGCAGAGATCCGGCAGAGTGCCTGGTGGAGGTAGACCGGAGGGTGGCGATTGCGAGAGCCATTGGCGCTGCGCGGCCGGGGGATATTGTGCTGCTGGCCGGCAAGGGACATGAGAAGACGCAGACTTTTGCGCACGGAGTTGTGGCCTTTGACGATGTGGCCGAGGCCGAGGCCCTGCTACATGCTCTGCGATTGGGAGCTAAGGAAGGCTGACTTGGCGTGAGGCTCGGGAGTGGATTTGAGGGAGACGACGGTTGGAGGAAGGCTAAGGTGAGCGCGAGATC
>JAKAQS010000310.1 GCA_021819585.1 Acidobacteriota bacterium | reverse complement strand
GTCTACGAGTACTTCCTCTCGCAGTTCGCCTCTGCCGAAGGCAAGAAGGGCGGCCAGTTCTACACCCCCGCCCACGTGGTCCGCGTGCTGGTGGAGATGCTCGCCCCCTACAAGGGCCGCGTCTACGATCCCTGCTGCGGCTCCGGCGGCATGTTCGTTCAGAGCGAGAAGTTCATCCAGGCCCACAGCGGACGCATCGGCGACATCTCCATCTACGGGCAGGAGTCCAACTACACCACCTGGCGTCTGGCCAAGATGAACCTCGCCATCCGTGGCATCGACGCGCAGATCGCCCACGGCGACACCTTCCACGCCGACAAGCACCCCGACCTCAAGGCCGACTACGTCATCGCCAATCCGCCCTTCAATGACAGCGACTGGCGCGGCGACCTGCTCAAGACCGACAAGCGCTGGGTCTACGGCGTGCCGCCTGCCGGCAATGCCAACTATGCCTGGGTGCAGCACTTCATCGCGCACCTCGCGCCCACCGGACTTGCCGGATTCGTTCTGGCCAACGGCTCCATGTCGTCCAACCAGTCCGGAGAGGGTGAGATTCGCAAGGCCATCATTGAAGCGGATCTGGTCGATTGCATGGTCGCGCTGCCCGGCCAGCTCTTCTATGCCACGCAGATTCCGGTCTGCCTCTGGTTCCTCGCCAGGTACAAAAAGAATGGACGCTTCCGCGACCGGCGCGGCGAGACGCTCTTCATCGACGCGCGCAAGCTCGGTGTCCTGAAAGATCGCGTCCACCG
Source organism: Acidobacteriota bacterium (assembly GCA_021819585.1). Classification (GTDB taxonomy): domain Bacteria; phylum Acidobacteriota; class Terriglobia; order Terriglobales; family Acidobacteriaceae; genus Granulicella. Next base: position 3,048 of record JAKAQS010000310.1, on the reverse strand, counting down.
CGAGCTGACTGACGCAGACGTAGCCCGCATCGCCGGAACCTACCACGCCTGGCGTGGAGACAAGGGCGCGGGCAGCTACGCCGACGTGGCCGGCTTCTGTAAATCCGCAAAGCTCGATGAGATTCGCAAGCATGGCCATGTGCTCACGCCGGGCCGCTACGTCGGGGCCGAGGCCGTCGCGGACGACGGCGAGCCGTTCGACGAAAAAATGCGCCGCCTCGCCGCCACGCTTCGCCAGCAGCAGGCCGAGGCTGCAAAGCTCGACGCCGCCATCGCCGCCAACCTGAAGGAGCTTGGGTATGGACTGTAGCTCGGTTCACGACTCCCGGCACGCCATCGAGCGCATGTTTCAGCGCGGCCTTTCCCCTGCCGCCATCGCCGCAGTTTTGCAGGCGGGCGAGGTCATCGCCAGTTATCCTGAAGACACACCCTATCCCAGCCAACTGCTGCTGGGTTTTGTGCCGGAGCAGCCCGTGCATGTGGTCGTGGCCCGCAAACCGGAAAATGGAGCCTGTTTCGTGGTCACGGTCTATCGCCCGGACCCGCAGCTGTGGACAGAGGATTACAAAACGAGGAGGCAGTCATGAAGTGCGTTCTTTGCAAAACCGGCGTCATGCAGCCCGGCGTGGCCACCGTCACTCTGGAGCGCAACCAGACCGTCGTCGTCATCAAGGGTGTTCCGGCGGAGGTCTGCCAGAACTGCGGCGAGTACTACCTGTCGCAGGCAGTCACCGAACGGATCTACGGTCAGGCCGAAGATGCCGTGCAGCGCAATGCCGAGGTGGAAGTTCTCCGCTATGCGGCATGAACGCCATCCCGGCAATGCGGCAAGTGAGATGGTCTTCTGGCAAGCAGGCACGCCCACCGGCCCGTTTCGCGGACCAACCGTCAAGGATTTCTTGACGGTTGAACTTGTAAGCGATCCTTACAAGTTCAAATTGCCCAGCCACGCTGCCGTGGGGGCAACTGGTAAGGATTCCTTACCAGTTCACGCGGCGAGCGAACCGGTACATCCAACAACTGTCAAGGAATGGCTTGACAGCTCAGTTGGAGATTTCGAGGCGCCGGCGCCGCCAGCTTGAAGCGACCCGTCCCTCCGACGACTTCGGCCAAACCCTGGAGCCTATAAGGCGACCGAGAGCACCCGAACCAAAGCTGAGTCGCAAAGAAGAGCGGGAGCCACGAGCGGACGTAGACGGAGAGAGGGTGCAGCAGACCGAGGCCGCAAGGTTGGATGCCGCTATCAACGAAAATCTGGCGATTCTGGGCTATCCTCTGAAGAAGGAGACTCTGCCTTAAAGTCGGCTTGGGAAGCAGAGGGCGTGGAGGATCTGAGATATGGGCTATGAGGAATTGCTGAAAGAACAGCGCGTGCAGATTCTCGACATTGCGGCCCGCCACGGCGCGCGCAATGTCCGCGTCTTCGGCTCCGTTGCGCGCGGCCAGGCCGACGAGGCCAGTGACCTCGATTTTCTTGTCGAGATGGACGCCGGGCGGACCCTGTTCGACCTAGGAGGGCTGCAGTTTGAGCTGGAAACGGCGCTTGGCAGGCCGGTGGATGTGGTGACGGAGCGGGGTCTCAAATCCCGCATTCGGAGCCGGGTCCTCCACGGGGCGATTCCCGTATGAGAGACCCCGCCGAACGCCTGCGGGACGTTCTGGAAGCCATTGCTGCCATCGAGCGCCACGCAGACTGCACCCGGCAGTCCTTCTCGAGAGACGAATTGCTCCAAACCTGGTTTCTGCGCCATCTGCAAATCATCGGCGAGGCGGCCAGAGCGCTCCCGTAAGAGGTGCGAGCCGTGGCGCCCGAAGTCCCGTGGCATCAGATAGCGGGGATGCGGAACATTTTGGTTCATGGGTACTTCGAGGTGGATACAGACCTTGTCTGGGACACGGCAACCCGTGACCTGCCCGCCCTGAGGCCCGCAGTCGAGCGCCTGTTGAAGGTGCTCGAAGAAAGGGGAACTTGACTGTGGACAGGCTCGCTGCCACACCTCACCCGCGAACTCTCAAGCATCTCTTGACGGTTGAACTTGTAAGCGATACTTACAAGTCCGAATCGGCAAGCCACGCTGCCGAGGGGGCGGCTGGTAGGAAGCGCTTGCCAGCCGCAACCTCCCGTGCCCACACCAGCCCTCGATATGCCCGATCTGAGAGGCAGCGCCGTCAGCTCGAAGCCAACCAACCTACCAGCGACTTCCGCCGCATCGCGGAGCAGATCAAGCAACTTGGAGCGCCCAAGCCGAGGCGCGTCCGCAAGGGAAAGAATCCTTCGGATGGGAAGGAGCTTGGCGATGGTGAGTGAGTGGACGACATGCACGGCTGGCGAAATCGCAGCGCCAACACGAAACGCACTGGTCGGCGGCCCTTTTGGCTCCAATCTCGTTTCAGCGGATTACGTGGAGTCGGAGTTCCAGTCGTACGAGGCCAAAACATGGGATCTCGCTGGGTCTCTGGCGATTTTGCTTTTGTCTCAGAAGAAAAAGCATTGTCACTCCAGTCCAATCTTGCGCGCTCAGGCGACATAGTATTTACGCAACGTGGAACGCTCGGCCAAGTATCGTTGGTTCCATCGGGCAAATTTGAAAGATATCTCCTATCTCAGAGCCAGATGAAGCTCACGCCCGATAACAACCGTGCGGATTTGCTTTTTTTGTACTACGTCTTCTCGTCCGAAGAACAGCAAGATTACGTCCGTCAGCACGCAATTCAGACTGGGGTACCCCATACTAACCTCGGCATCCTTCGAGACACTCCGTTTCTCCTCCCGACCATTGAGGAGCAGCGCGCCATCGCGTACATCCTAGGGACGCTGGACGACAAGATTGAGCTGAACCGGAGGATGAACGAGACGCTGGAGGCGATGGCGCGGGCGCTCTTCCAGTCGTGGTTTGTGGACTTTGATCCGGTGCGGGCCAAGGCCGCCGTGCGCCGCGAGCATCCCCGCTGGACCGACGCCGAGGTCTGCCGCGCCGCCCTGCCCACCCTCTCCCCCGAAATCGCCGCTCTCTTCCCTGATTCATTCGAGGAAACGCCTCTCGGTGC
>JAKAQS010000056.1 GCA_021819585.1 Acidobacteriota bacterium | reverse complement strand
AACGAGCTGTTTGAGCGCATGAGCCATCGCGGCGCTACGCAGGTGGCGATGTGGAAGAGCGGCTCGGATTGGAAGGAAGTGACGTCGCAGCAGATGTATGGGCGCGTCAGGGCCTTGGTGGAGCTTCTCCAGAGCTGGGGGATCGAGCGCGGGGATCGGGTAGGTCTGGTGAGCGAGAACCGCTGGGAGTGGCCGGTGGTGGACTTTGCGGTGATGGCCATCGGCGCGGTTGACGTGCCGCTGTATGACACCCTTTTGCCGGATCAGATGGGTTCCATCCTGCGCGATGCCGGGGTGCGGGCGGTTATCGTTTCCAATCGTCTGCAGTACAAGAAGCTGGTTGCGGCTGGTGCGATTCCCACCCTGGAGTTTGTTGGGGTATTGGACGATTGCGAGTTGGAGAGCGCTGTCAATCTGGCCGAGGTCTTCCGGCGCGCGCCGGATCTGGAGCAACCGGATGAAGCCTTCGATGCGTTGTTGCGGCAGACCCGTCCGGAGGATCTGGCGACGATCGTCTATACCTCAGGGACGACCGGCGACCCCAAAGGGGTGATGCTGACCCATCGCAACCTGACGGAGGATCTGCGTTATTCCACGGCAGGGCTGAGGATGGGAGAGGGGGATCGCACAATCTCATTTTTGCCTCTGAGCCACTCCCTGGCTCGGCATCTTGGCTATGCCATCTACGGCCATGGCGGGAAGATCGCTTATCTGCCCAAGTTTGATGATCTGAAGGGCGCGATGCAAGCGGTGAGGCCGCAGATCTTTCTGGCCGTGCCGAGAGTGTACGAAAAGGTCCGGCAGAGCACGGAGGCTCAGGCCAAGGGGATCCGAAAGAAGATTTTGAACTGGGCGCTGCACCAGGGGCGGAGACATCGCCAGGAGTTGATGGAGGGAAGAACCCCGCGTGCGCCCGGTTGGCGGCTGGCCAACAGACTGGTATACAGCAAGCTGAGAGCTGCCTTTGGCGGGGAAGCGAAGCTCTGGGTCTCCGGTGGGGCTCCGCTGGGCATGGATGCGGCGGAGTGGTTTCTGGATATGGGGATCAGGATCTTTGAAGGGTATGGTCTGACGGAGACCTCGCCCGTGGTATCGCGAAATACGTTTGATGCCTACCGGATAGGGACGGTCGGTCCGGTCATTCCGAATCTGGAGCTGCGCGTGGCCGAGGATGGAGAGATTCAGGTGCGAGGGGAGACGGTCTTCGCCGGGTATTGGCTCAAGGAGGAACTCACCAGGGCCGAGTTCACCGAGGATGGTTGGTTCAAAACTGGAGACATCGGAGAGTACAGGGATGGATTTCTGTCCATCACCGACCGCAAAAAGGAACTTATCAAGACGAGCAGCGGAAAGTACATTGCGCCGCAGCCGATTGAAGGCAAGCTGAAGGCCGATGAGCTGGTGGGAAACGCGGCGGTGATTGGAGACGCGCGCAAGTTTGCCGCTGTTCTGATCTCGCCGGACCTGAAGGCGCTGCGGCGATGGGCCGACGAGCACGGCGTGATGGCGCGCGACGATGAGGAACTGGTGCGAGACGCGAAGGTGAAGAAGCACTATGAGACGCTGGTGAAGCACGTGAATGCCCAGTTGCAGGACCATGAGCGTTTGAAGAAGGTAGGCGTGCTGCCCGACGAGTGGAGTATCGAAGGAGGCGAGTTGACACCGAGCATGAAGCTGATGCGCCGGGTCATCCTGGACCGGTACAGGGAGAGGATTGAAACACTCTACAGCGGAGAGTAGCGGCCCGCCGGCGAAGGACGTTTGCATCGATGCCGGGCGGAGCGCGTCTAACTCTATGAGTTTGTTGCGTGAGTGGATGGACTGGTGAGTTTTCTCAAGCGAGCGGAAAGAAGGGGGCGCAGATACCTGAATCCTGTGCCGACCAAGGTGGGCGGGCCCGGTCTGGTATTCAAGGTGCTGCCTTTGTACATGAAAAATCGGGCGATGGTGGAACCCAGTCAGCCCTTGGGGCCGTTCCGCACCGATGCGGCGATCTTCTCCACCGAGCCGGCCAGCGGTTTGCGCGTTACCTGGTTTGGGCACTCGTCCTCTCTGATCGAGATCGACGGGATACGCGTGTTGGTGGACCCGGTATGGGAGCAGCGAACCAGTCCGATCCCGTTTTTAGGCCCAAAGCGCTTCTTTGAGCCCACCATGCCGCTGGAGAGGCTGCCCAGGATCGATGCGGTGCTGATTTCCCACGATCACTATGACCACCTGGGGGCAAAGACTGTGGCGCGACTGGTGAAAACGGGGGCCGCTGCCGGGGCGCACTGGATCACCTCGCTGGGTGTGGGCAAGCGGCTGCGTGGATTTGGCGTAGCGGCGGAGAAGATTACGGAGTTGGATTGGACCGAGAGTGCGGAGGTGGGGAGGCTGAGAATTACCTCCTGGCCGTCGCGGCACTTTTCGGGCCGCGGGATCTTCGATCGGTTCACCACGCTCTGGGGATCGTTTGTGCTGGAGGGGCCGCGCCACAGGGTTTTCTATGGAGCGGATTCAGGCTGGTGGGAGGGATTCGGGGAGATTGCCGGCCAGTACAGCGGCCGTCCGGACGGCCGCTCCCGCTTCTTTGATCTGACGATGCTGGAGATTGGGGCCTTTCATCCTCTGTGGGCCACCATTCATCTAGGCCCCGAGAATGCTGCCAAGGCGTTTGAAGCCATGGAGGCGCAAGACGGATTGATGATGCCCATTCATTGGGGATTGTTCAACCTGGCCCTGCACCCCTGGAGAGAGCCGGTGGAGCGGATACTGGAACTTGCCGATGAACGGGGAATCAAGCTGTGGCTGCCGGAGCCGGGCGTACCCACAGAGGTGGTTGCAGGCACAGATCTGCGCTCTGGCTGGTGGCGGAACGCGGAATAGCCTGCTTCCAGGCAAAGTTGAATGGGCTCCCAACTTGTCCCGAAAGAACCGGCTATCGATAAAGCAGATGGATGGTGGTCTGGGTGACGGGGCAGGCTACCGGGATGGCTGCTTTGTCAAAGGAGGGTGCGGTGAGAAAGACCTTGGAATTATTGGAAAACCCGAAACCCTTCTTGGGTATTCCGAATATATTGCGATCCATACGGTGGTCGCCGTTGGTGTCGGCCAGGGCGGCGATGGCGTAACGTCCGGGTGGGACGTGGAGGGTGATGATGGCGGAGGTTCCCGAGAAGGGATTTGGTCCGTGAAAGAATGCCTTGTCGTTGTTCTCCGGCCAGCCATCAGCGGAGGTGAACAACGAGATGCCGGCGTCGCCTTTCTGACTGCGAAAGCCGTCGACGTGGATGATCAGGGTGCAGGGGCCTGAAGGAGCTGCCATTTGTGCAGATTCTCCAGCAGGTTCCGAGGACTTTGCGCCCAAGCCAAGGAGGGCAGGGTTAAGAGAGTGGGCTGTGCCAAGGCTGAGTCGAGCCAGCGCGGGTCGTCCGCCGCAGAGGGTTGTGGCGACCAGGAGTGCGGTAAGTATTCTGAACGAGAGCTTCATGCTTGTCTCCAATACAGGAAAGCGTGCGGCGGCGGCGATCCATTTTTCGCGGCCGCACGCGGATTCCAACGGGGCTTACTGCTTGCCGGTTCTGAGAATATTGCGCCCGAAGTGGAACGCCGGCCCGATCGAATAACGGTAGCTCCAGCCGCCGCTTCCCAGGATGGCATTGAAGGGGTGATTCCAGACGGCATCAAGTTGCGCGCGGACGCCGATGTGCGGGGTGAGAGCGAACTCCGCGCCGCCGCCAAGGCCGTAGGCTCCAGTCCAATCGGAGATGGTTCCCTGCGGTGAGATATAGTTCCCGGCCTCAAGCGCCGCGACGACGATCGGATCATCCGTACCGGTGCGGGGATGAGCCGTTGCGGAAAGCCGGAAGGCGGCAAGGCTGGGGTGGATGAACAGCGTGACCTTGGAGAAGTGTCGGTAGTTGAACGTCGGCCCCATCGTAAAAGTCTGCGTGGTTGCGGAGATGGGTACATCCACATCGTAAGTAAGCGGTAGGATGCCCTCCGCGTACAACTCTCCAATCCCGGCCAGTACTGCCGGGCTGGCCATGCCGGCGATCAGGCTGGTATTGCCAGTCTGGACGCTGTAGTCGAAGCCGGCGCCAAGCCAGGACTTCAGGTCTTCCCCTGCCTGAAGATGGAAGCCGTATTGCTGAATATCATTCAGCCCTGGGGTGTAAAGATCGGAAAAGCCTGTGTAGATCCCAAAGCGCCCGACATAGCTCTGCTGAGCAGAGGCTGAGCGAAGGGTGCTGAGCGACAGGAGCAACGCGACCAGCAGAGAGAGATTGCGGTGAAGCGTGAAGCGAACGGGATGTGTCATGGTAGACCTCAATGGATTGCGGCAGTGCTAAGGTTTGGAGCCGTTCCCTTGCGGCCGAAGGTTGGATAGAAACGCAAAGACAGTCTTCAAAACAAAGTCAGTCTGTTCTTTGTGTGGGAGATGACCGGTGTTGGGGAAGGTTTGTTGTTGCAGGTGAGGGATGGATCTTCGAAGCGCCTCCAATTGACCGGAGGTGCCGAATTCGTCCTGTTCGCCCTGGAGGGCCAGCACAGGACAGGTGACCAGAGGTAGAAAGTCCCGGAGGGGAAAAATCTCCTTGGCCAGCCCGGCAGCCCAGTTGGCCCAGGCGTAGAAGACCTCATCTGGATGCTGGTGGTAGTGGGCGAGGCGTTCCTGGAGCTTGCTGCCGGGGTAAGACGCCGCCATCTTCTGGATAAGCCCGCCGGCAGCGCCGGTAGCGATGACAAAGGGGCTTTCGAGAATCAACGCCCGGACGCGGTTGGATTCGGCGCTGTCTGGCTGAGCCTGTGGGGCCGTGGCAGCGTAGAGGAGGGCGATGCCGGCGCCTTCGCTGTGTCCGTAGAGCACGGGATCAGTGACCTTGAAGTGAGCCAGGAGAGCTGGAATCAGCACATGGACCTGGTGCAGGTAATAGGCGTCCGAGCGTTGGGAGAGTGGACCCTCGGAGTCGCCATGACCGGCGCGAGAGTAGGCGATGACGTTGTAACCCGTAGCCTGGGCGAGGCTGTGGGGGAAGCGCTTCCAGTAACTTACCGAGCCAAGCGCCTCATGCAGCAGGAGGATGTCGCCCTGGGCCGAGGGCGCCCCGTAGCGGGCAACCTCGGTGCGCTTGCCATCCAAAATCAGGTGTAGCCGTTGGGTATGCAGGGTTTCGGTGGTGGTTGCAGATTGGTGCTGCAGGTTCTTCACGTCTCGATCCAGATCACTTTCTTCTGGGAATCCTCCCAGTCGGCGAAGCGGGGGGAGAGACGCTGTTCGAGGGCGACCCGGCGAACTTTGAGTGTGGGGGTAAGAAGCTGGTTGTCGACCGTCCAAGGTTGCTCGGAGATGACAATGAATCGGAGTTGCTCGTGGTGCTCCAGTTTGGAGTTGACCGAATCGAGCTCTGCGGCAAGTTTGGCTTCGATGTCAGCGCGATCCCTGGGATTGGATTGCTGCTTGCGCAGGGGGGGCGCCAGCACGGCGATCGCGAAGGGGGCCGTCATTCCGTTGCCGAAGACCGCAACGGACTCGAAGAGGTAGGAGACGGCGAGCAGTTTCTCAATCTGGCCGGGAGCGACGTACTTGCCTTTGGAGGTCTTGAACTCATCCTTGATGCGGCCAATGAGGCGAAGGCGGCCGAGGCTGTCGATCTCTCCTCGATCGCCGGTGCGGAAGAATCCGTCCTCGGTGAATGCCTCGCGCGAGAGCTCGGGATTGCGATAGTAGCCAAGCATGTTCATGGGGCCCTTGATCTGAACCTCGCCGTCCGGGGAGATGCGGGTCAGCGCCCAGGGGCTGGCGTTGCCAACGTAACCCAGCCTTACCTGGCCTGGCAACGGCGCATGGGTGATGCCGGTCTCGGTCATTCCGTAGCCTTCCAGGAGGTTGAGGCCCAGCTTACGGTACCACTGGATGATGGCGACCGGAGTTGCCGCGCCGCCGGAGCAGATCAGCCGGGTTTCGCCCAGACCGAGATTGGTGACGATCTTTTTGCGAACAATGCTGCTGAGGACTGGAATGGCTAGAAGAAGATTGAGTTTTCTCCGGTGAATCTTTTCAAAGACGCTCTGCTGGAAGCGGATGTAGAGCCGAGGGATGGAGAAGAAGAGGGTGCATCGGGAGCGGGTAAGGTCGGTGATGAAGGTGGGCAGTCCCTCGCTGAAGAAGATATGCATGGGGACGATGAGCGAGTTCATCTCGACGATGGCTCGCTCGGCGATATGGGCCAGAGGGAGGTAGGAGAGGATTCGATCCAGTCCGGTGTCGGGGTTCACGCCGAAAGATGGCTCCATGGACCTACCCATCAGAATCATGGACCGGAAGGTTTGCATGGCCCCTTTGGGCTCGCCCGTGGTTCCGGAGGTGTAGATGATGGTGGCCACCTCGCCCGGCCCACGCAGCGGATTGCCTTCCATAGGAGACTGCTTCGCAAGGATTTCAGACCACGAGACGCTTCCCGGGGGCGTGTTTTCCACAGAGCAGTTCGGGAAGGCGATGTAGGCCAGGCTGTCAAAGACCTCCTGTCCTAGCGGCAGGACATGATCCAACTGGCCAACAAAGCATGCAACGGCCTGGCTATGCTGGATGAGCTTGCCCAAAGAGGTGTCATTGGCGGAGGTGAACAGGGGGACGCTGACATGTCCTGCCATCCAGATGGCGAAGTCGGCCATGATCCACCAGGCGCAGTTCTTGCTGAGGATGGCGATGTTGGAGCCGCTGGGCCAGTTTTGCGCTTGAATCCAGGCGGCGATGCGCCGGACCTCCTGCATGGCGCTTGACCAGTTCCAGTGGAAGAGTTCTCCGTTCAGCGGCTGGGTGAAGAGCGGTTGCAGCGGCGCATTTCGCTCGTAGTCATAGATTCTTGGCAGGGGCAGATCACAATCGGGTAACGCCGGGCCGACAGTGATGGACTCGGAAAACCGGGTTTGGTCGAAGGAGAGCATCGATGTTCTTCCAAATTCCTTAACGCAGGGTAAGATAACCAAAAGTGACAACGTCTGTCACCTCCCTTTTTTTACACTGCTCTTTGCCGGGGTGGAGGAGGGGGCCGGTTCAGAGGCGAGGAACGATCGGAAAGGCGCGTGGAAAGCGAGCGTTGGATATGGGCACGTTGCAAGAAAAGACAGTATTTATCACCGGGGCCAGCCGAGGAATTGGGCTGGCCATTGCGTTGCGGGCAGCACGGGATGGAGCCAATGTGGTGGTTGCGGCAAAGACCGTAACCCCCAATCCCAAGCTGCCGGGAACCATCTACACAGCAGCCGAGTCCATTGAGGGGCTGGGCGGAAAGGCGCTCCCGCTCGAAGTGGACGTACGCGACGAGGAGATGGTCCGCAAGGCCATGAACAGGGCCGCGGAGCACTTTGGCGGAATCGATATCCTGGTGAATAACGCCAGTGCGATCACGCTGACAGGAACCGCGGAGATCCCCATGAAGCGCTTTGACCTGATGATGGGGGTTAACGCTCGTGGTACGTTTGTCTGTTCTCAGGCATGTCTGCCGTATCTGGCCCAGGCCAGGAACCCGCATATTTTGAACCTGTCGCCGCCGTTGAACATGCAGGCGAAGTGGTTCAAGCGGCATGTGGCTTATACGATGGCGAAGTACGGAATGAGCATGTGCGTTCTGGGGATGGCGGAGGAGTTTCGGGCGCAGGGGATCGCGGTGAATGCGCTCTGGCCACGAACCATCATTGCGACGGCCGCGCTGCAGGTGATTCCCGGAGTTCATCCAGAGCGTGGCAGGACGCCGGAGATCATGGCCGATGCGGCGCACTGGATTCTGACGCAAGATAGCCGGGCAACCACAGGCAACTTCTTTCTCGACGAGCAGGTGCTCTCGCTTGCCGGGGTAAAGGATCTCTCTGGCTATGCGGTGACCCCTGGAGGGCCATTGCAGATGGATCTGTTTTTGGATTGAGCCAACGGGCAGAGGGGCGGGTCCGGATGCTGAAACGACGAATCCGGCACTGCGAGGGTGAGCCTGGGTTTTTCCACCTCCGTGCTCTTTGGGGACGGGTCAGTAGGTTCGCTTGAACCATGATTATGGCTTGGAGGTGAAGGGAGGATGTGGACCGCCCCATTTACCTCCATGGGTTCTGAATCCGTAGCGGAGGGCTTCCGCTGCTCTTCTTCGCAAAGGAAGAAAAGCAGCCGTTTTATGGAATAATGTTCCGGCTAGACGTGGATTGGCTCATCCACCTTGACGAAGGAAGGGGGGAGACTTGGCGAAGACAGCAGACAATAAGGGAGCGGAAAATCAACCGAGAGAGCCATGGAAGGGGTTCCTGGTCCGGCAGCGCAATGTGGATGCCAAGCGCGATGCTGTATTGCAGACGGCTGCGCATCTGTTTCTGGAGCACGGATATCGGCGCACCTCGATGAGCGATCTGGGCAGGCGCCTGAAGATTACCAAACCGGCCTTGTACTACTACTTTCACAACAAGGAAGAGATTCTGGTGGAGTGTTATCGCCTGGGAATCCTGGCGATCGAGAGACTGCTGGACAAGGCAGCGGTGAGCCACGGCAATGGGCTCGACAAGGTGAAGGCCTATGTGGAGGCTTATACCAAGGCGGTGGTGAGTTTCGACTTTGGCCGTTGCGTGGCGATGCTGGATGATGCGGAGCTTTCTGCCAAGACACGGCGCGAGGTGCGCAACCTGAAGCGCAAGATCGACATGGCGATCCGGGGTTATGTCGAGGAGGGTATTCGCGACGGATCCGTGCAGCCCTGCAATGCGAAGCTCGCATCGTTTGCGCTTGCCGGGGCCGTGAACTGGATTGGAACCTGGTACCGGCCAGAAGGGGAACTGAGCCCGGATGAGATTGCCGCGGAGTTTGCGACCCTGCTGACACAAGGGCTGCGCAAGGATTTGGCGCCTGTCGCTGCGGCAGCTCGCAGCGGGGCGGAGAAAGCCCGGGCCAGGCGTGGATCCGGGAAGAACTGACCTCCCGGCCCTGAGGAGGGTGGGCGTGAAGAGATCCTCCGGGGCCGGATCCGAGATTTCAAAGCCAGAACGGAGTTGCAGTGGCCGAGCGCTTAACGCGCTGTTTGCAGTGGAGTTTTGTGCCTGTTGACTTTTTTACCGATCGTTCAGTATTCTTCACGGGCTGGAGTATGCAGTGCAAATTCTGCGCTGCAGCAAGTTGCCGCGGCTGGGCTATTGCCGGCAGAAGTGGTTGCCATGGCATTGCCGGAAGGAGAGCAGAAGATGCGCGAGAAGGATGGACAAGTGAGCGTAGTGGAGCATGGATCGGAGCGCCTGTACGATGTTCGGCGGGTAGCGGTTCTGGGCGCGGGAACCATGGGGGCGCGCATCGCGGCGCACGTGGCCAACGCCGGTCTGCCGGTGCTGTTGCTGGATATGGTTCCCAGCAGCGGAGACAGGAACAGCCTGGCGGCCTCGGCCGTGGAGGCGCTGAAGAAGTCCAGGCCGGCAGCTTTCGCGGAGCCCTCGCTGGCAAATCTGGTGAGCGTGGGGAACTTTGAAGATGACCTGGCGAAGTTGAAGGATTGCGATTGGGTGATCGAGGTGGTCGCCGAAAACATGGAGATCAAGCGCAATCTGCTGATCAAGGTTGTGGAGTTCCTGCGTGCAGACGCGATTCTGACCACCAATACCAGCGGTCTTCCGGTGGCCCGGATCGCCGAGGTGCTGCCGGAGGATGTGCGGCGGCGCTGGTTCGGCACGCATTTCTTCAATCCGCCAAGGTATATGCGCCTCTTTGAGATGATTCGCACTCCGGAGACCGATCCTGCGGCGCTGGCGGCCATCGCAAAGTTCGCTGACAGAAGGCTAGGCAAGACGGTGGTTCCGGCCAAGGACGTTCCCAACTTCATCGCCAATCGGATTGGAACCTTCTTCATGCTGAACACCCTGCACATCATGAAGGCGCAGGGGCTGGGGATCGAAGAGGTCGACCTGCTCACCGGAGCGGCGATGGGATGGCCCAAGACGGGAACCTTTCGTCTGGCCGATATGGTCGGCATCGATGTGCTGGGCAGCGTGGCGCGGAACTTTGAGGCAAACATCCGGGATGAGCGAGCGGATGTGACCTTGCCTCCGGTGATTGCCGAGATGATGGAGCGCAAGTGGCTCGGGGACAAGACACGGCAGGGGTTTTACAAGAAGGAGCGGGGGGCTGACGGCAAAGAGGTGCGGCTGGTGTTGGACCTTGGCACGCTGGAGTACAAGCCGGCGGTGAAGGTTACGTTCCCCGAGATCGAGATGGCGAAGACCAACGACTCGCTCCCCGGTCGGATTCGCGCACTGCTCAGCGGCAATCCTGCCAAGGACAAGGTTGCAAAGTTTTACTGGCAGGCTTTGCCGGAGATGTGGGCCTACGCGGCGAACCGCATCGGTGAGGTGGCGGATACGATCGTCGAGATCGATCGAGCCATGAAGGCCGGTTTCAACTGGGAGTTGGGTCCGTTTGAGATGTGGGATGCGGCCGGTGTTGCAGAGACGGTTGCGAAGATGCGGGAGAGTTCGTTGCCCATCCCCGCGGCCGTGGAGAGGTTGCTGGCGGCAGGCGGTTCGTCGTGGTATCGCGGGGAGGGTACGGAGTTCTTCGATGTGGAGACAGGAGCCAACCGGCCTGTGGACCTCGATCCGCAGTTGGCGCCGGTTGCCGGCTACAAGCGGACGCATGGAGTTTATGCGAAGAATGCCGGTATCTCGCTGGTCGATGTCGGCGACGGCATCGGGTGTTTCGAGTTTCACTCCAAGATGAACAGTCTGGGGCAGGACATAGTGAGCTTTCTGCGCAAGCATCTGCGGCCGGAGAGTGAGACGGTGAAGAACTTCGCGGGCTTCATCATCACCAGCGATGCACAGAACTTCTCCGTGGGCGCCAACCTGATGCAGTTGCTGATGGCGATTCAGGATCAGGAATGGGATGAGATTGACTTGGTGGTGCGTGAGTTCCAGGCCATGACCCAGGCCATCAAGTTCTGTCCTCGGCCGGTGGTGTCCGCGCCGTTTGGCATGTGTCTGGGCGGAGGCACGGAGATCTCCCTGCACTCCGCAAAGCGGCAGCCGCACCTGGAGTTGTACTGCGGGCTGGTGGAGACCGGAGTGGGTCTGCTGCCGGCCGGCGGCGGCTGCAAGGAGATGGTGCTGCGCGCGCTGGCCTCGGTTGCGGCAGTCAGTCCCAGTTGCGGCGCTGAGTCTGTGGAGGTGAATGACGCCATCAGGGGCATCTTTGAGACGATTGCGATGGCCAAGGTGTCCACCTCTGCGTTTGAGGCTCGTGCCCTGCGGGTGGTGGAGGCCAGTGATGCGATCTCAATGAATCGGGACCGGCTGGTGAGCGACGCCAAGGCGCAGGCTCTGCGACTGGCGGAACAGGGCTATGCGGCGCCGGTGATGCGGACCGATCTTGCGGCGCCAGGCGCCTCCGTGGAGGCGACCCTGCGGCTGGGCGTGAACATGATGCTGGAGGCCCAGTACATCAGCCCGCATGACGCGAAGATCGCTCACCACGTGGCCAGGGTGCTGACCGGTGGCGGCCTGACGCCGGGAGCCCCGATGACCGAACAGTACCTGCTCGATCTGGAGCGGGAGGGCTTCCTGTCTTTGTGCGGAGAGGCCAAGACGCTGGAGCGGGTTGCTTTCACGCTGAAGACGGGAAAGCCCTTGCGCAACTAGGCGCCCGACGGAGTGTTGCGCTGAACGCGGACGGGAAAGAGAGTTTTGGAACAGGATTGGAAGGAGTCAAGGATGAGAGATGCAGTTCTGGTAAGTGCAGTTCGGACGGCGGTCGGCAAGGCTCCGCGGGGAGTGCTGAAGAATACCCGGCCGGATGATCTGGGAGCGATCGCTGTGATGGGTGCGTTGGAACGCGTACCGATCCTGAATGTTGATCAGATTGAAGACGTGATCATGGGTTGCGCGATGCCAGAGGGCGAGCAGGGCATGAATGTAGCGAGGCTGATCGCACTGCGTGCCAAGTTGCCGATTGAGTCCGCCGCGATGACGATTAACCGCTTCTGCGCCTCAGGGTTGCAGGCGATTGCGCTGGCTGCGGAACGGATTCGCAGCGGCTGGGCGGAGGTGATCGTCGCCGGCGGTACGGAGTCGATGTCCTATGTTCCCTTTGGAGGCAACAAGATCTCGGCCAACCCGTGGCTGGTGGATAACGTTCCAGGCGCCTATATGTCCATGGGTCTGACCGCGGAGCGGGTGGCAAAGCATTTTGGCGTGAGCCGCGAAGACTCCGACGCGTTTGCCTTGCGTAGCCATCAGAAGGCGATCGCGGCGATTAACGAGGGTCGTTTTGCCGAGGAGATCGTTCCGGTGAAGGTGACCACATCCACCCTGAACGGAGCCGGAAAGCCAGTTTCGGTGGAGAAGGAGTTCCTGGTGGACGAGGGCCCGCGGGCGGATACCTCGGCGGAGGCGCTGGCCAAGTTGCGCCCGGTCTTCCACGCCAAGGGTGTGGTCACCGCTGGAAACAGCTCCCAGACCTCGGATGGTGCGGCAGCGGCGGTGGTGATGTCTGAGGAGCGCGCTCTCGCCATGGGAGCCAAGCCGCTGGCGCGGTTCCTTTCATTTGCCTATGCTGGCTGTGCGCCGGAGGAGATGGGCCTTGGGCCCATCTATGCCGTTCCCAAGGCGCTCAAGTTAGCCGGCCTCAAGCTGGAGGACATTGAGGTGATTGAACTCAATGAAGCCTTCGCGGCGCAGTCTCTGGCGGTGATTCGGACCTTGGGACTGGACGAAAACCGGGTGAACTTGAATGGGGGAGCGATCGCTCTGGGACATCCGCTGGGGTGTACCGGAGCCAAACTGACGGCAACCCTGCTGGGTGAGTTGAAGCGGCGCAAGGCCCGGTATGGCATGGTGACGATGTGCGTCGGCGGCGGCATGGGCGCAGCCGGAATCTTTGAAAATCTGCAGAACTAAGGGCTGAGAAGAGAGCAGCTAGGAATCGGGAGAAGAGACGATGGGAACAGCGGCAGTTGAGAAGCGAATGCAGCGGGAGTCGGGTGGAAGTTTTCTTATTGAGGACCTGAGTCCGCAGGATGTCTTTACGCCGGAGGATCTTTCGGCGGAGCAGCGGCAGATTGCAGAGATGACAGCGAACTTCGCAGAAGAGAAGATTCTTCCTCGCGTGGCCGAGATCGAGGCGAAGAACTTTGCGGTAAGCCGTGAACTGATGCGTCAAGCCGGCGAACTTGGACTGCTGGGCGTCGATGTGCCGGAAGAGTATGGAGGGCTGGAGCTGGATAAGGTCACCTCGGCGCTGATTGCGGACAAGATTGCGGTCTCGGGTAGCTTCTCGGTGACCTTCAGTGCGCACGCAGGGATCGGGACTCTGCCCCTGATGTGGTACGGGACCGCGGAGCAGAAGGCAAGGTATCTGTCCAAAATTGCCAGCGGAGAATGGATTGCGGCCTATGCTCTGTCGGAGTCCTCGGCAGGGTCCGATGCGATGAACATCCGCACCCAGGCGAAGCTGACGGCGGATGGACGGCACTACGTCCTCAATGGTGAGAAGATGTGGATCTCCAATGCGAGCATGGCGAATATCTTTACTGTCTTTGCCAAGATCGATGGAGAGAAGTTCACCGCCTTTCTGGTGGAGGCGGGAACCCCGGGATTGACTGTAGCGGCTGAAGAGCACAAGCTCGGCATCCGCGGTTCCTCCACCTGTCCGCTGCGTCTGGAGGATTGCAAGATTCCAGTGGAGAACCTGCTGGGTGAGGCGGGCAAAGGGCATCACATCGCCTTCAACGTGCTGAATGTGGGGCGGTACAAACTGGCTGCCGCCGCTATCGGTGGAGCGCGCAAGGCCTTCCGGGATGGCGTGCGCTATGCCCGGGAGAGGGTTGCCTTTGGCAAGCCCATTACCTCCTTCGGCCTGATCCAGGAGAAGATCGCCGACTGTGCTTCCGGTATCTATGCCGGTGAGGCGCTGGTCTATCGCACGGTTGGAGCGATCGATGTGGCCTTGCAGGGGCTGGATAAGCACTCGCCCGACTATACCCAGGAGGTACAGAAGCGAATTGAGGAGTTCGCGGTCGAGTGCTCCATTCTGAAGGTCTGGGGATCGGAGATGCTGGACCGCATGGTGGACCAGATGCTGCAGTTGCATGGCGGCTACGGCTATGTTGAGGAGTTTCCCGCCGAGCGGAGCTATCGCGACGCGCGCATCAACCGTATCTTCGAGGGCACCAATGAGATCAATCGCCTGATTATTACGGGATGGATGATCAAGAGGGCACTGCAGGGTCGACTGGCGCTGTTGCCGGCGATTAAGCGGGTGATGGACGAGGTAATGGCGGGCCCGAGCGCGCGCGACAGCTTTGACGGGCCACTGGCAGAGGAGCGTTCGCTGCTGGCCAGTGCCAAGAAGCTGGGGCTATTCTGCGCGGGCTCCGCTTCACAGCGTTTTGGCACGGACCTGGCCGAACAGCAGGAGGTGATGGGAGCGCTGGCTGATGTGCTGATCGAGGTACTGGCGCTGGAGTCGACGATCCTGCGCACTGAGAAGATGGCAGGCAGCAATGAGCTGGCTGTGAAGATGACCAAGTACTACGCGGCGCGTTCCTTCCGCATCGTGGAGACCTCAGCCGAGCGCGTTCTGGCCGCGGTGGCCGAGGGCGACATGCTGCGTACGCAGATGGCGATCTTCCGCAGACTGGCCAAGCACGAGCCGGTGAACACGGTGGCGCTGGGCCGGGAGATAGCAGCGGTGATGGTCGAAGCCGGCCGTTACACGCTATGATCGCAGGGTAATCCTGGCCCCTCGCATGGCTTTGCGGGGGGCCAAAAAAACAGGCCCGCAGACTGCCGGAAGAGCGGTGCAGTCTGCTATATCCATCCGAGCAACCGAATAGTTGACAAGGCTGGCGCCGGGTTGACCGTCTGGCGACATTTATGGCGGCAAAAGCTGGGAGCGGCATCGGTGGGCGCCCTCGGCCTTTATCGGTGTCGATGAGTCTCAGCCGGATATCCTTTGGCGGTTTGGTCTCCACCGGAGCCAGCCTCTATTTCTCCGGCCAGGCTCAGAATGCGATAAAGCGGGCTCAGGAGTCGAGCGTTGCGCATCGGACGGCAATCCGAGTCCTGACTGATTGTCTTAGCCGAGGGGGCAGCTCCCATAACGCAACGGGCATCGATAGCTCAAATCGATGAGCAGAACTCTGCCGTGGTCGATAGGGAGGGTATCAGCGGGAAGTTTCCGAAGGTCGCCAAATCCACGAAGAACCGAGGAGTTTGTACGAGGGAATAGAGCCACGCTACTGCCACGTTGCCGATCTTTTCTTTCGACCGAGGAATTTGCGCAATTGCCGGCGCAGTTCGGCTTCATCGCCGGCGCCGCACTCCCAAATAACAAGCGATCGCCAGGCCATAGCTGCCAATGACGCAAGGTTCCTCTCGTCGCGCACGCGATTCTCGCCAATCTTCTTCAGCCAATAAGCCTGGTTTGCCTTGGGTGTGCGCGCGCCGCGCGGGCAACTATGGCCATGCCAGAAACATCCGTGTACGAAGATAACCTTTCGCAATCCCGGAAAGACGATATCCGGGCACCCAGGCAAATCCTTACGGCAAAGCCGAAATCGGTACCCCATCCGGAAAGCCAGGCGCCGCACGATCATTTCCGGCGCCGTGTCTCTGCTCTTCACGGCGCGCATGGTGCGACTGCGCAGTTCCGGCGTTTCCTTCATTTTCTCAGTTCAATCAAGAGGCTCGGGTCCGTCTCCACTTCCTCGACAATCTCGTTGTACCGCTTCACGATTTCGTCCACGGCTGTCTTCCGGCCATCCGCCGCGAACCGCCCCATCTCGTACACGTTGAGCGCCACGAACTGTTCAATTTCGAAGATGTCGATCCGATCCGCGAGCTGAACATTTTCCGCCAGACCCTCTGCCACATCCATTCCGCGCCCCAGAGTCACCAACATTGGCCGGATGCCATCATTGAGATTGTCGCTGCACTTGGCGATTACTGCCTCGCCGGGAGACGTCGTGACATGGATGGCGACATCTCCGAGGAAGAAATCTCCCGCGCGCGCTCCCGGAGAGTCGGCCGTCGAAAAGCTGTTGTGTTCGAACCTGCCTTTGCCAAGTGCGCAATCCAGTTTCGCCCCAACGAGGTGCTGCAAAACCGCGTCGGCGTAATACATGCCTGGCGCCGTCTTTTGGCGTTCCTCCGCCTGCGCGATTACATCGCGAACCACCGCTCGTAAACTTTTGGAGGCATCGAGTTTGATCTTGAAGGGTTTTCCAGAGAAAAATTCATGCACGCGTTCGATCCAAAATGCCTCGGCCGTATCAGGGTCAACTTCGCCGCGCTGTGCCTGCCCATTCAGAAACGCGACGTACTGTCTCATGTTGTGGAGGCTGCCGCGTGAAGTTCTGCCGCCCTCCGAGGCGAGGGCTCGAGAAATGCCGTGCCTCTTGAGAACAGCCTGAACCGCGCCTTTGCCGAGGCCAAGAACCTGGCCCCCTCCTTCCGTAATGAGTTCTTCTGCATCCAGAGGGAGTCCCATGACGCGGGCATGTTGCGTTACGACCAACGCAACCGAGAGCGACCCTTTGCCGCGAAATCCATTCTGCGCGGCGAAGTTGGCTAGCTCCGCTCTCAATACGTCGTCCGCGGCTTTCATGCCGCTTGCTCCTCGCGTCTCTTTGATGCCATCTGGAGAGGATCGAGGATGCTTGCGGCCAGGAAACGCACAACCGGCGCCGCCACCCCATCGCCGGAAAGGTGGTAAGCCTCGTTGTATTTCTCGGGCAACCTGTAGCCTTCAGGGAGACCCATGAGGCGTGCTGCTTCACGAGGCGACAGCAAACGCGAACGCACATTTTTGCCTTCTACGATCAGGATCGTCTGGCGGCTTGAACCGCCAACCGGGGTACGTAGACAACCCGCTACGTCATCGAATCGCACTTCCGCTCGCTGGATCCGCATGCCTTTTTCGTCTCGTCGGGTTCTCTTGTAAACGCCGCCGACCATACGGATCCCAATCTTTTTGGCCGCCTCGACCTTCTTCCGGTTGATTGGGCTCATGAGAGATAAGAGGTAGCGGGTTTCCTCGGCCGAGTGCCACTCCACGCCCTGCGGCTCCTCTTCAATCAGATCCGTAAGTCTCAAAGTCCGTATTGGCGGCGAAGGTAGCCTCCACCAGACCCAGGATGCCTTCGCGTGCGGGGAGAGTTTCTCGTAGGCGTTTCTCAAATGGAGCGGATGCCATACCGGGTCGGGTTGTTCCAGGACAAGCTCCTCACGGATGATTACGTTTCTACGCACGCAAACAACGAAGAGGCGCGGACGTGACTGCGGCAGAAAGCGAACAGCGTCAATGACGACCGCGCCGAAGCGATACTTTTCGTCGGCCACCACGTTGCCGATCGCGGCGAAGTCCTTGCCGCCGTGAGACGTCAACGCTCCACATACGTTTTCCAGTACGATCATTGAAGGGGAGCGGCGATCCTGCCCGAGCTGCCGCATCAATCGCCAGAAAGGCCAAAAGGTGCCTGAACGATCCCCGTCGAGGCCCGCGCCGGCGCCTGCTAATGAAAGATCCTGGCAAGGAAATGACGCCCATGCGAGAGTTGCCTCGCCGGGCAGATCGTCGATGGAGAGTTTTCCGACATCCTCAATCTTCAGGTGTTCGGCGCCCCAGTTTGCTGCGTAGCTGGCGGCCTTTTTCTCATCAATGTCGTTGGCAAAGACGCAGGTCCACTCCGGCCCAAGTCCCTCCCGTGCCATTCCGCCGCCGGCGAAGAATTCATAAAAGGACGGCATCACGTCATTCCTACCTCTTGAAGAGCGGCCATTTGTCGGCAATGTACTGCTCCACCGCTTCGCGCACTACCCAGGAAAGTGAGACTTTCTTTTCCGTGGCAATGCCCTCTAGCGTCTCATAAACGTCCGATGGAAAACTGATCGACGCGCGGACGGGGCTCCCATCCTGACAACTTCTTTTTTTCTTGCCCCTTGTCGATATCACCGATGCGCCGCCTCGTCACTCATCACCACATTACACCATATTGGTGAAACGAAGGAGGGGCGCTTTTCGATCTGCCGTTAGCACGTGCTAAGGCCGGCGGTAGCAAGTGAGATGTCCGCATATCGAGCGGAAACGACGGCGGCAGGGATGGAGGCGGAATGGCGGCCCAGGCGAGGCGTCCAGAAGCAACCCGCGCGATCGAAAGGCTGTTTTGGGCAGTAAGATGTCTCTGGACTTGCCCCCATTTTTGAGACAAAGGGATAAGACTCAAAATCCAACGAATGGAGAATTGAGTCATGAGATCG
>JAKAQS010000055.1 GCA_021819585.1 Acidobacteriota bacterium | reverse complement strand
CGCCGGAGAGGCGGAAGCCTTCGGACCGGCGGCCTCCTGCCCGTGCTGGGCGGGGCCTTGCGCGGCAGGGTTTGAGGCAAAGACCGCATGGATCAGAACTCCGGGCTGGGCCGGCCGTGCGCTGAAGATCCGATGCCGGCCGTCAAAGATGAGCCGCGCGGCTTGAACCTGGGAGGCCTGCTGCCACATGCGCGCCGGAGCCTGGTCACTGCCATAAAAGGTGGCCAACTGCGCGGCGTGATCGAAGTGAGCCGTGGACGCCAGCACATGGGTCACCGGCTGCAACTCCGGGCCGGAAGCCGCAGCGCCTCCGGCCTTCCCAGCCCCCGAAGAGGAAGCATTCTGGAAAGCTCCCTGGACCCCTCCGCCGGCATCAGCGTTACCCGTCTGCTGGTTCATGGAGATGGTGGGAGCTGTAATGGAGCCGTTTGCGTCGTAGAGGTGAGCGTCCCCGCTCAAGGTGAGGATATCCGTGGCGCCCAGGTAGGTGGCGCGTTGAGCCGATCCGGTAGAGATCGCTCCCGGCTGCATGCCCTGGCCGGCCTGCTCTCCGGCCTTTGGCTTGGGCTCGGTCTCCGCAGCGCGGTTGCGGACCGTCACATGACCGCTTTGCGTGGCCGCGGCAACCGTGACGGCCTCACCCGGTCCCGGCCTGGCTCCCGAAGTGGCTGCAGGACTGGCTCCGGCTTTGCCAGCCGGCCGCGGGGCTGAAGCAAAGGCTACGCTCAGGGTGTCGCCCGTGCTGATCTGCTGAGCCCCCAACGGAGCATCCTGCCGCAGCACCGTATGACCAACCCCATACAGCGATTTGGGCTCAGTCTGGCCATCCTTGGTGACAAAGAGCAAGCGGAGGTCGTCGGCCCAGATCTGGCTGTTCTTGAGCTGTGGAGGTGTGCTGGACGAGTTCGATCCATGGGCCGCTCTGGCCGCCAAAGACTCCCCGCCGGCTGAAGCGCCGCCGCTGGCGTCAATCTCCTGAACCTGCGTGGAGTTGCGGCCGGAGGAGGAGCGGTGACCGGACTCTTTTTTGGCCGGAGCAAACAGAACCACCACACGCTCACCCGCAGCCGAACGCCCCAGGCCACGCGGGCTGCCACGGCGGTCGATCTCAGAGAGCTTCACCGCCCCAGTGCCAACCACCCGGGTGGGTAACCCCTTGGCGTCGAAGACGGCATCCACAACCTGGGCAGATCCCTGGCGCGGAAGCTGAGGATTCGTATCCGTGAAGAAAACCTGGCCGGAAAGCCTGGCTGACTGCAGAACCGACTGCGGGCTGAGCCATGCATCCATCCTGCTGGCCGTAATGTCCTCTGTACCCGAGGTCAAAATCACATGGTCGAATCCCTGAACCCGCTGCAGGGAACCATCTTTGCGCAGGAACAGAATGGCTCTGTCGGCCCGGGCGGTGCGCCCTTCAGAGGTAGCCACTGGCCGGCTCAGGTTCGCAATGTTCGTGTTCCGGTCCATGTTGGCCCGGAGGGCTGTCACGTGGAGCGGATGACCGTGCGCGAGGCCGTCCAGGTGGACATTGGAGAGCAGATCGAGGGTGCTCAGGTTGGCGTTGAAGACCGCCCCCAGAGAGGTGCAGCGCATCTGGCCAAAGGTAAACTCGGCCTTCTGCGTGGTGGAAGCGGCGCCCAGCTTGCGAACGTAGACCAGACCGCTGGTGCGAACGTGGATCACCTGGGTGGCGTCATCAAACGTGACCGGCTGCCCGGCGCTGCCTCCCGGGCCGGATGGCCCCGCAGCCTTTGCCCCGCTGTTGGTCAACACCTTCGGAGGTTCGATGTCCATATAGACCTCACCTGCGGCGCGGGCCACCCCTTCATTCTGGTCGTACTCGATCTCAGATCCGGAGATGCGTTCGGCAGGCTTGCCGTTGTGATCGTCGAGCACCAGTTCGGCATTATGCAGAGCGTACTTGCCATTGCCCAGATCGCTCTCCGTCTTGGCCCGCAAGGTAAAGACCTGCCTGCCCTTCACCGACTGCGAGTAGGTGACGCCGTTGGAGTCATGAGTGATGGAGACCCCGGAACGGGCGATCACCTGGCGATAGGCTTGCAAGGCGCGATAGCGTCCGTAGCCGATGAACGCGGCCAGCACGATGATCAAGACCACAGCTCCCGCCAGGAGCACCCACCGAAATCTTTGGATCGACAACCGCATGGCTTCCCTGTCCTATCTTCTCATTTACCCACCCGCACTTTCGTTGCTACCTCAAGCCGCATTCCGCTCCTCTGGAACTCTGGCCATCGCACCCTGACCCACGGGAGTCCAAGGCGATCCGGGCCGCTAGAATCAAGCTATGGCCGATCAGCTCTATCTCAGTCTCTGGTATCCGAACTTCCGTCTTGAGGCCCTGCCGGCGGCGCTCATCGGAGTTCTGCGCCAGTTCGCCCGCATCGCCAAAGCGGATCAAGCCGCCGTCAAGCAAGACCAGCCATCCTCCGGGGAGAATCCCGCAAATGCTCAGTTGGGGCGCGTCCTGGCCGCCAGCGCCTATCCGATCGACTGGACCGAGTCGCCCACCTATCAGCGCATCTACGTCAACGACGAGCGGGCACAGCAGTCGGCCGATACGGAGGGCTCCATCATCGAGAACGCCGTTGCAGAAGCCACAGCTCACCTCCATGACGACATGGCCTATGAGTTTGAGATGTGCTGGATGCTGTGGATGCCGCCCGACAACCTCCAGAACGAAGGCGGCCTGCACGCCACGTGGCGGCTGGATCCGGTACGGGTGAAGATCACCGGCTTCGGACCGGAGTTCGACGCCGCCGGCTATGAACAAAACGGCCATATCCGGGTGGACTTCGGGCTGGACACCCCGTGGACTCTGGAAGACCAATCCCTGGGCCAGGATGCGGCGGAGCGCATCCGGCAGAATGTGGAGAAGTTGCTCGCCTTTACGCTGAGCGTGGAAAAGCACTGCGGCATCTCCAGCCGTCTGCTATGGACAGAGAGCGGCGAACCCCTGGCCGAAAAGCTGGTCGCTCGGCTGCAACGGCTGAACTGAAAACCACCCCTTCGCGCCATCGTGTCCGGCCATCCATCAGGATCGGCCGCGAACCGGGGTCTCTGCCGGCGAGGCGCCTTACCCACCCCGCGCAACTGAAAGGCGAATCCGCAGAGCGCGGCAGCGGCAGTCGTGAGCCGAACGCTCGGTCAACCTGCCGTGACGATTTTGGAGAAGTCGGCGATCGTGCCGAGACCGCCGACGATCCTCGAAAGCAGTGATAGGCGTTCCTCACGAATCTCGGGGTTGGGGTCCATCACCATCACCTTCTCGAAGAAGGCGTCGACC
This sequence comes from Acidobacteriota bacterium, assembly GCA_021819585.1. GTDB lineage: Bacteria > Acidobacteriota > Terriglobia > Terriglobales > Acidobacteriaceae > Granulicella. The sequence goes on along the minus strand of JAKAQS010000055.1, from coordinate 15,081 downwards.
TCGGGGCGAATCGTGGCGATCACCTCCAGCGCCTTGCGATAGTCCTGGGATTCGCGGCATCGGCCAACGATGCTCAACACCTCTCCATACTTGATCTGCAGTTCGCCCTCGGGCGTGCCGCGATCATAGTTTCGCTCCCTGGTCTGCGAAGGCGTGAACTCTGCTTGCGCAAGAATATTCTTCATGCGCTTGAACGCGGCGCTCACCGCCAGGAAGTCCTCGCTGCCACGAGCTTCGCTCACCGCCTGGGAACGGGCGCAAAGGTCGCGCAGATCGCCCACTCCCGTCGCCATCACCGCTTGCACCACATCGTAGGCCTGGCCGCGCACCTCGCGCAGGTAGAACTCGATGCGCTCCCTGAAGAATGCCAGCAGGCGAGCCCGCAATTCTTCCCCGGGAGCCACCGCCGTCAGAAGATCCTTGAGGCTCAGCCAAAGGTTGGCCTCCGCCAGAATTCTCACCACGGCGTTGCCCGCGCGGCGCAGAGCAAACGGATCCTTGGAACCGCTCGGCTCCATGCCTAGAGCGAACATATTGGCGATGGTGTCCATGCGATCCGCCAGGCCAAGAATGCAACCCTCTGCGGAGCGCGGGATGGCGTCACCCGCCGAGGCCGGCAGGTACTGGTCGTAAATCGCATCGGCCACGGTGGGACTCAATCCCTGGGATGCTGCGTAAAGGCCACCGATGATGCCCTGCAACTCGGTGAACTCCTTCACCAGCTCGGTGGTCAGATCGGTCTTGGCCAGCAGCGCAGCCTCATCGACGGCCTCGGCATCCAGCGCCGGATTGCCGACTTTGGCCACCTCGATCAGCACTGCTGCCAGTGCCCGCACGCGCTCGGACTTCTTCGCATAGCTGCCCAGATCCTTCTGAAACGTCACATTCGCCAGCAGAGCGACGCGGTCCGCAAGCGGAGTGCGCTGGTCGAACTCCCAGAAAAACCGCGCGTCGTTGAACCTTGCCCGCAACACCCGCTCGTTGCCCTGGCGGATAATCGGAGCGTTCTCCGCAGTCAGCGCGATATTGGTCACCGCCAGGAAGTGCGCAGCCAGCTTGCCGTCTCCGTCTTCGATGGCAAAGTACTTCTGATGATCGCGCATCACGGTCACCAGAACCTCTTCGGGCAGTGCGAGGTAGGCTGACTCGAAGTTCCCCGTCAGCACATCCGGCCACTCGCAGAGGTGAGTCACCGCGTCCACCAAAGCCTCGTCCTCGCGCCAGCGGGCGCCGGCAATAGCCGGAATCCCTCGCGTCGCCCGGTCCAGGGCCTTGCGGATCTTCTGCCGCCGCGCCTCTACATCCACCAGGACAAAGGCCGACTCCATCTGAGAGACGTAGCTCGTTGGCGCACCGATCGCCATGGGTGCTTGACCATGCAAGACGCGGTGGCCGTAGGTGACCCGGCCTGCGCGGCGTCCGGCAAATTCCACCGGAACAATCTCTTCGCCCAGCAGACAGACCAGCCACAGCACGGGGCGGACAAAGCGCTCCGGCTTGCCCGGCCGCCAGTACATGTTCTTGGCCCAATAGAGAGCGGCGATCTCGCGGGGAAGCTCGGCGGCAAGAACCTCCGCCGCTCTGCGTCCCTTGCGGGTGGCCGACGCCGCTAGATACTCACCCTTGGGGGTCGTGATGGCCTTCAGCTCATTCACCGGAACACCGGACTTCCGCGCGAAGGCTTCGGCTGCCGCCGTGGGCTTCCCATCCTTCAAGGCGATCTTGACTGCGGGACCGGTAATCTCCTCGGTGATATCCGGCTGCTGCGCCCGGACACCCTGCACTAGAACGGCCAGACGGCGGGGCGTTGAGTAAGAGAGCCCATTAGAGCGCCCAGTGGGGTCAGGCGCCGGTGTCTCCGCATCACTCCCCGCCAGCAACTGCTCACGGGCCAATAGAGCCAAGGTGCGTCTGAGCAACTCAGCCTGGGCGGAGGCGATCATGCGGGCGGGAACTTCTTCTAATCCAATCTCGAATAAAAGGTCTGGCATCGGTTTCCTGGGGTATGGGTAAAAGTTGGTCGCGTCTCATGCACCGGCCAAAGCCCTTGGCACAGCCGGCATTATGGAATCACCCCGGGCCACAGCGCTCGATCGCTCGCATCCGGCTCCAGGCCCCGGCGTATCATCGTGCGGGCTGGGCCGCGGGCTGCGCGGCGGTTGGCGTCTCAAACACTCGGTTCAGGCGCTGCTGCTCGGCGTAGATCCTGGCTACCCCAACGATCAGGTTGCGAATCCGGGCCATCACTCCGACCCGCTCTGTGACCGAGATCGCGCCACGGGCATCCAGAAGATTGAAGGCATGCGAGCACTTGAGCGCCAGCTCATACGCGCCCAGAGTGGGAAAACGCAGAACCGCCAGGCGGTCCGCCCGCGGGTTCTCGCTGGCGGCCAGTTTCTTCTCATCCAGAGTGGTCCCGGCGCGCTCCAGAAGCGCCTTGCACTCCGCCTCGTACAGGTTCAGGTGCTGCCACAGACTGGGAATATCCGCATAGTCGAAGCTGTAGGCGGAAAACTGCTGCTCCTCGTACAGACGCACCTGGCCATAGGTGAGTTCGCGGCCGCTCACCGGATCGCGCAACCAGACGATGTGGTAGATGCTGTCCAGATCCTGCAAAAACTGGGCGATGCGCTCCAGCCCATAGGTAATCTCGCCGGAGATTGGGTCCAGGTCCATGCCGCCGCACTGCTGGAAGTAGGTAAACTGGGTGATCTCCTGGCCATCCAGCATCACCTGCCAGCCAACGCCCCAGGCTCCGCCTACCGGCCACTCCCAATTGTCCTCTTCGAACTTGATGTCATGTTGGGCAAGATCAATGCCGATCGCCTGCAGCGATTGCAGATAAAGATCCTGCACGTTCTCCGGTGGGGGCTTCAGGATCACCTGCAGTTGCGTATGCCGGAACAGCCGGTTCGGGTTCTCCCCATAGCGGCCATCGGCGGGGCGGCGGGAGGGCTGAGCGTAGGCGATATGGATGGGCTCCGGCCCCAGGACGCGCAGAAAGGTGTCCGGCGACATGGTGCCCGCGCCGACCTCCAAATCATAGGGCTGCTGCAAGACGCAGCCATGCTCGGACCAGAAGCGCTGCAAGGTAAACAGCAACTCCTGAAAGGTAAGGGGATGGTTCGCAACAACCGAGGGCATTGAATGATTCTAAATCGTCGCCGCCATGGTCAATGCCGGAGCACTGCGCAGACGGCGCTCCAGGTGGCGCTCCAGGGCCGCGATGGCAAAGATCAGCAGGCCCTCCGGACAGATCGAACTTTGGGCCTCTTCCAACAGTAGATCGGTCAGCGCATGGTGCAGGATCAATTCGGCCCCGGCGACGGATGCCGGGCTGAGAGGACGGCCGTTGGCAGGCCGATCGTCATGGCAGGTAACGCCGTCCCGATCCGCGCACCAATAAATGGCCTGGTTGCGTAGGTCTCTCCCACACGCCGCGCATCTCTTCAGCTCCGGCATCCAGCCCATCAGACGGTTCATCCACAGGCAGAAGTAGGTGACCGGCAGCCGCACCTCTCCCGGCGAACCCTCCGTCTGGATGGACTTCAGCGTGGTCAATGCCAGGCGAAAGATGTTGTCCTCCGGAGCCTGCTCCGGCAGCGCCTCTTCCAGCACCTCGGTGACAAGTTGCAGAGCAGCCAGACGGGTAGAGCTTACCGCCCAGCGGAGCGGCGACCAGAGGATCTCAAACTGATCCAGCCGGACCAGATCCTGATGGAGGCGCTCCACGTAGTACGCGCGGACCTGCGTAGCCGGCTCCAGCGCCCCGCCAAAGCGCTTGCGTGAGTTGAGAGCGTGGCGCGCTACACCCTTCACCTTGCCCTGCTCGCGGGTAAAGAGCGAAACCACAAGATCAGCCTCCCGGAAGGGCCAGGTGCGGAGGACAATCGCCTCCCCTTCGTGCGGAATTTGGCGCCCTGATGGCATCAAGAGAGAGTGTAGAGGATCGAATCCGACAAAGGGAGCTTCGCCTTTCCAAAGCATGCACTCCATCTCTGCCGGACCAAACCACGGAACCGCCCCTCCTGCATCCAGCCACAATCCACGCCTCTTGAGACTTCGGTTGTGGTTGGATCAGCCTTGCACCCCACGTGAAAGCGCGCAAGGCAAAGCGCGCAGCATTCGCTGCGCGCTTTGCCTTGGAGCAGGCGAGCGTCTTCCTGTCGGCGTCCAACACCGCCTTGACGCTCAGAGGAGCTTTCCCAAACGGATTAGCTCGCTCTGCGCCAACCCCGGACGGCCAGCCAAAGAAAGACTGCGCTCACAGAAAAATTGGGCTAGCGGCCGTAGTGGGCGGCGTTCTTCTCGCGGAAGCTCTCCCACTTTTCCGGAAGATCGTCGCTGCCGAAGATTGCGGAGACCGGGCAGACCGGAACGCAGGCGCCGCAGTCGATGCACTCGGCTGGATCGATAAAGAGCTGATCGTCGGTGTCCGCTCCCGGCTCACCGGCCTTGGGGTGAATACAATCGACCGGACAAGCGTCCACACAGGCGCGATCCTTGGTGCCGATACAGGGTTCCGCAATTACATACGCCATCTCAATTTCTCCTTGATGCTGCCTTGAATCACAACTTCACGGATATATTACCCAATTTGACTGGACCTTGCAGTGAACTCCGAAGAACGCTCCGAAATTCCGGCAATCGCTCAACCGGCCAAGTCAACCCGCTCCCGTCTTCGCTTCAACCCGGACTTACAGCGTCCGGGCGGCGCGCCGCGCGGCAAACTCCGCCGGGGTGAGGATCGGCGCAAGGTTGCGCCCGGCGAACATATCGCCAAAGAGCTCTTCCATGGGAGGATGAAGCAGCCCATTGGAGGCCAGAATCTCGCGGCTGTCCAGGGCGAACTTGCTGCCATCAAAGCGCGTTACCCTGCCTCCGGCCTCTTCCACCAGAAGATAACCCGCCGAGGTATCCCACGGGTTGAGCTGGAACTCCCAGTATCCATCCAGGCGTCCACAGGCAACGTAAGCCAAGTCAAGCGCGGCCGATCCCGCCCGGCGCACCCCATGAGAGCGCAGTGTGAACTCCTGGTAGAAGTGTACGTTGGGGCTGTTGTGCCGCTTCTTGCTGGGGAAGCCTGTGGCGATGAGCGACTCGGCCAGCGAACGCACCTGGGAGACGCGAATAGGCTCGCCGTTCAACGTAGCTCCGCCCCCGCGAGTGGCTGAGAACATCTCGTTGCGCAAAGGATCGTAGATGACTCCCGCGGCCATCTCGCCATCCTCCTCGGCAAGCAGGCCGGGACGCCGATACTCGCAACCCAGCACCACGCAGAAGACCGGGAAACCGTGCGCAAAGTTGGTGGTGCCGTCCAGAGGATCCACATACCAGCGATACTCGCACTCCAGGCCCTCGCGTGTTCCCTCTTCGCCGTAGATGCCATGGCTGGGAAAGGCCGCGCGCAGCCGATCTCCAATCAAGGCTTCGCTGGCCCGGTCGGCTTCGGTCACCAAATCAACCTCGCCCTTATACTCGGTGCGGACGCCGCGGTGGTAGAAGCCGCTCAGCAGAGCGCCTGCCTCCCGAGCGATGGATTCGGCGGTGGAAAGAAGCTGGATCATGACGAAAGGCCCGAACTCTTGTCGGCTAAAGGCGCGCTGGAGCTCGATCCACGGCGGCCCGAACGGATGTTAATGTTATTTCCACGCGGCCCTCCGCCCTCCGTGATGGTCCGAATCTGCGTCTTGTAGATGAACAGGTTCGGCTTGCCCTCCCGAGTGAGGCGAACCATCTTGTCGTCAAAGTACTCTATCCACCCGCTAACGACCTCACCGTCGCGCAGCTTGATGTTCACTGGAACCTGACGCTCACTGAGCGATTTGAGGTAGAGGGCCTCTTGTCCAGTCTCCCCGGCAGGCGGTCCTTTGTGACGCTTCGTCGTCATGCTTCGATTGTACGGTGAGCGCCCGGGGGATGTCTCACAGCAACCGGGCAGAAAGCATACGTCATCGAACCACCCCTGCCGCAATCCGGCCTGGCCGCCGCTCTCTGCTCGCTTTGCATCCCGAATCCAAACTCGCGCCAGGCCATGGCTTGCGCATGGCGCGCCGCCTCAGCCCAGCCCAATCGGCAAGCCCGACCGCAACCTCTCCAAGAAGGCGCAACGCTGCCCAGCGCCGGCTTTATCTCTAGCCTGCGCCCAGGTCGTCGGGAAACGGCTCTCCATCAGCCCAGACGGCGCCGTCGGCAAAGTGCTCGCGCTTCCAGATCGGCACAGTTTTCTTCAACGTATCGATGATCCAGCGGCAGGCATCAAAGGCGGCCGCTCGATGGGCGGAGGCGACTGCGATGAACACGCTGGTCTCCCCAACCTCGACGCGGCCCAGCCGATGCACGATCGCGGCCTCGCGCGCGCCGAAGCGCTCGATGGCCTCCGCACGCAGCAGATGGATCTGCCCCAGGGCCATCTCCTCATAGGCATCGTACTCCAGGTACAGCGTCCGGCGGCCGCGAGAGTTGTCGCGAACAATGCCGTCAAAGACGCACAGAGCCCCGTCGGCCCCGGTCTTCAGCACCCTCTCAATGCTTGCGCCGTCGATCGGACCACGCACCAGGGCGAGTGGGGAATGCGTGCCGGCAGCCTCAGCCGAATCATCCCAGCCTCCGCTGACCGGAGGAAGGATGGCGACCTCGTCCCCGTCCTTGAGCTCACGCGAGCGCCGGCTGTACTCCTGGTTGACCGCAACAGCCACGCCGCCCAGCGCGGCCCCGTCTAGGAGCCCCTCGCTGCACAACGCCGCGAGCACGTCGTCCACCGAAGCTCCCAAAGCAACTTCACGCCACGCCCCACCACTGGGAAACAGCGAACCAAGGGGGCCGAAGGCCAGCAGCCGAATACGCATTGAAGGCGAACTCATCTTCTTAAAATACTGCGGATGCAGCCCACAGCGGGTCTTCGTCGTCCGGTCCTGCTCGCAATCGCCTGGAGAAACTGCTTCATCTCCTTCGAACCCTGGCAGCGCCCGGCCTGAGTCTCTCCTTCCCCAGACCCACCCGCGGCCGGCGCTCCACGCAAATTCGGCTCTGAAGGGTATACTCAGGCAGCAATCCACGCACGGAGTTTGATGGACTGGAGGACACATGCTCAAGGGATTTCGCGATTTCGTCCTGCGCGGCAACGTCATGGACCTGGCTGTCGCCGTCATCATCGGCGCTGCCTTCACCGGCATCGTCACCGCGCTGACCACCAATATCATCAATCCGCTCCTGGGGGCGTTGGTGGGCAAACCCAACTTCGATTATCTGATCGCCCACGTCAACGGCGGCGAGATCAAGTACGGGACGTTTCTCACCGCGGTCATCAACTTCCTGCTGATCGCCGCCGTCATCTACTTCTTTCTGGTGGCGCCAACCCAGTACCTGCTGAAGAAGTTCAACCCCCCGGCTCCGCCCGCCGTACCCGCTGCGCTAAAGCCCTGCCCACAGTGCCTCAGCGACATTCCAGCAGCAGCGACCCGTTGCAAGTACTGCGCGCAGCAGGTGTAGCCGGAAACAAGCTGAGGGTTCGGCGTAAACTCCTCCCAGACCCTTTTGGAGGATCGCTTCATGCGCCGATTCGCAGCTTGGCCCCCTGCTTCAGTCCTTTCCTGGCTCCCCGTTCAGATCACCGCTGGCATCGCCTTGGCAGTTCTCCTGCCGCTGAGCGCGTGCTTCCCCCGGGCCGCCTGGGCGCAAACCTCAGCCGATCAGGTCTTTGGCTTTCATGACTTCTCCGCCCAAGCCGGCTGGGACCAGGCTTTCATGGCCGTACCCAGCACCACAGTGGCCCGGGAAGAGCTGGAGACACTGACCAAGGCTCCCCACTGGGCCAGTTCCCCTGAGGATCATGCCACCGCGCTCTATGTGGCCCAGCAGTTTCGCGCGGCCGGGCTGCAGGTGACCATCCAACCCTTCCGCGTACTGCTCAACAAGCCGGTGATCATCCGGATTGACGCCTTTGACAGCAAAGGGAAAAAGATCATGTCTGGGCCGACGCCTGAGCATGTTGACCCCGGCGTCGATGGCGGCGACCCCTTTCAGAACGATCCGCGCATTCTGCCGCCGTTCCACGGCTCCTCGCCCTCCGGCAACGTCACTGCGGATGTGGTCTATGCCAACTACGGAACCCTGGCGGACTTCAAGAAGCTCGCCTCCATGGGCATCAGCGTCAAGGGCAAGATCGTCATCGTGCGTTACGGGAAGAACTTTCGCGGAGTGAAAGTTTACATCGCGCAGCAGTATGGAGCGGCGGGCGTTCTGATCTACTCTGACCCGGCCGACGATGGCTACGGCAAGGGCGCGGTCTATCCCAAGGGGCCATGGCGGCCTGCTACCGGAGTTCAGCGCGGCAGCGTGCAGTTCCTTCCGCTCTATCCCGGCGATCCAGAAACACCCGGCATCGCCTCCACGCTCAATCTCCCCAGCTCCGAACGGATCACCAATCCGAAGAAGATGAACCAGCCATCGATACCCTCCAATCCGCTCTCCTACCAGGACGCCGCGCCCATCCTGAAGGCGCTGGAAGGGCCGCAGCCGCCCCACTCCTGGCAAGGAGGTCTCCCCTTCCCTTATCACCTGGGAGGCACCGCGGCAGTTAGGGTACACATGCATCTGGTGCAGGACTACAGGCTGCGCACCATCTGGGATGTCATCGGAACCATCGACGGAACCGACCCTACCCAGAGAGATAACTGGGTGATCGCAGGAAACCACCGGGATGCCTGGGTCTATGGAGCCGTGGACCCCAACAGCGGAACTGTCGCCATGCTCGGCGCTGCCCAGGGGTTAGGCGTCTTGCTCAAGCAGGGGTGGCGTCCACGGCGGAGAATCGTTCTCTGCTCCTGGGACGCGGAGGAGGAAGGCTTGATGGGCTCAACCGAGTGGGCTGAGCTACACGCCCAGGAACTATCCCACGCAGTAGCCTACTTCAACACTGACGTGGGCGTCTCCGGGCCAAACTTCGACGCCTCAGCCGTGCCATCCCTCAAGAAGTTCTTGCGCCAGTTGACCCGGGAAGTTTCCAGCCCCCAGGGCGGCACGGTCTACACACAGTGGCTCAAGCGGCAACAGACGCATCATGCCTCCCCGGGTCACCCGGATAGCACGGAAACCGCCGGCGACTCCAACAGAGTGCGAATCGGCGACCTGGGTTCGGGCTCGGATTACACACCTTTCCTGCAGCATCTGGGCGTGCCCTCCACCGACATTGGATCCAATGGGCCCTACGGGGTTTATCACTCCACCTTTGACGATTTCACCTGGTTCACCCGCTTCGCCGACCCCACCTTCGTCTACGAACAGGAGATGGCGCGCGTCTTTGGACTGGAGATCCTGCATATGGCCGATGCGGACGTCCTGCCCTACGACTACCGCGCCTATGGCCAGGAGGTGGCCGGATATTTGGCCCGTGCGCAGAAACGCGCCCAAGCCGCCGGAATGCACGTCGACTTCACCGCCGCCACGGCCGCTGCCTCGCGCTTTGCAACCGCCGGAGCCAGGATGTATCAGTGGCAGCAGGAGGCCGCCTCGGGAGCCGAAGCCACCAGCCTGAACGCCACCCTCCGCCAGGCCGAAGAGTCTCTCCTGAACCCAGCCGGCCTGCCCCACAGGCCATGGTACAAGCACACCATCTACGCTCCGGGCGAGTACACCGGCTATGCGGCTGTGGTGATTCCCGGCGTGAACGAGGGCATCGACGCGGATGATAACGCCCGCACGCAAAGCCAACTGGATGAACTCGCCAGAGCTCTGAATCGGGCGGCGCAGGTTCTGGAGGCCCCCATCCAATAGCGCTGCAGACGGGCTCAGCCCACCGCGCCGTGGTTCCTGCCCTCAACCGCCACTCTTTACGCTTGGTAGAGTAATCAGTGTGAACCGGCTCAACGCCTCATCTTCTCTTTCGTTACCGCTTCCCCTGGGATTTCGCTGGTCCGCGGTGCGCGCAGGCATCAAGACCAGCGGCAAACTGGACCTCGCGGTGGCCGCCTGCGATAGCCCCGCGGAGACCGCGGTGATGTACACCAGCAATCAGGTGGTGGCTGCGCCCATCCTCGTGGGCCGCCGGCATCTTGCCGCCACCGGAGGCAAGGTCTCCGGTGTTCTGGTCAACTCCGGCAATGCCAACTGCGCCACCGGCGAGTTGGGCGTTGAGGCTTGCCGCCGGAGCTGCGTAGCCCTGGCCGACGCCTTGGGCTGCGTCTTTGATGAGATTCTTCCCTCCTCCACTGGAATCATCGGCGTGCCCCTGCCGGTGGAGAAACTCGTCGCCGCCATTCCAGAGGCCATCGCAACGCTGGGACGCGAACCGGAAAATGCTGAGGCCTTTGCCACGGCCATCCTCACCACCGACACCCGGATGAAGGTAGCCCAGGAGAACTTCACCCTCGATGGCAGGACAGTGCATCTGTTGGGCTGCGCCAAGGGTGCGGGAATGATCGGCCCGCAGTTGCTCCCAGCTACCCCAACGACGCCACAGGCGCCTCACGCCACCATGCTCGTCTACCTGTTCACCGATCTGGACGCATCCAGTCAGCAACTCACGGCGATGCTCCGTCCGGCGGTCGCATCCAGCTTCAACTCCATCTCCATCGATGGCGACATGAGCACCAACGACACGGTGATGCTGTTGGCCAGTGCCGGCAGCGGGGTGCAGGCTGAGGGCGCGGCCGTTGCAGCCTTCGAGGCGGCCTTGCAGCGCGTTTGTCAAACCCTGGCTTACAAGATCGTGGACGACGGTGAAGGAGTCACCCACGTGGTCACCCTGGAGATCTCCGGCGCCGCAAGTCATGCCGATGCCCTGGCCATTGCCCGCACCATCGCCGCCTCTCCGCTGTGCAAGACCGCATGGTCCAGCGCCGATCCCAACTGGGGGCGTCTGCTGGCCGCAGCCGGACGCGCCGGTGTCGCCTTCGATCCTGCCCAGGCGCTGATCTCCATCGGCGGTCTGCCGGTCTTTGAGGGTGGTCAGCGCTCGGTTGCCTTTGATGAAGCCGCCACCCATGCGGCGATGAGCCGACGCGAGTTCACCATCGCCCTCCATCTCGGCCCGGGCCCGGGCAAGGCTCGCTTTGTCACCTGCGACCTCACCCACGAGTACGTCAGCATCAACGCCGATTATTCCACCTGACCCGCCCCCTCAGCGCCGGTCTACCGAAAGGACAGCGGTGCAGTTGGCGCGTCCATGCGGTAGGCTTCCTGCACACAAAACACGATCTGCGTGAACACGGCAACGCATCCCGCGCCACAAAGGCCTCTTCCGGCTGACGGAGTACGGCGCCTCGGCCCTTATACACGTTTTCCCCAATGCAGACGCCACAGCACGCCCGGTTCGGGTGACCCGGCAACGCGGAGATGGCTCTATCTCTGGCAAAAGCGGCTCTTGCGCTGGGCCGCCGCCGCGGCGAAACGGTGTGCCACTGGGCACAGAGCCTCCCGGCAAATTATTGTAGAGATGGAGACCTTTGGCCTTCGCGCCGGGTTTGTCCAGGGAGAAAAGCAATGGCAATACAGTTGGAAGAGGCGGTCAAGCAGGATCTTTCAGCCGAGGTCGCTGAGTGGATTGAGGCCTTTGACCAGGTTGTAGCGCATGACTGGGAACAGGGAGCCGCTCTGCTCTCGGCGCTGCGGGCGCGGGCGCGCGAGGCCGGCGTACCCGCCACCGGAACCATCACCACGCCCTTCTGCAACACCATCCCCCGGTTCGATGAGGTTCCCTACCCCGGCGATCGCAAGTTGGAACGCAGGATCGAGGCGCTGATCCGCTGGAACGCCATGGCGATGGTCCATCGGCAAAACAAAAAAGACGCGGGCATCGGCGGACACATCTCCACCTACTCTTCGTTGGCCACGCTGCTGGAGGTCGGCTTCAATCACTTCTTCCACGCCAGCTATCCGGGCTCCGCAGGCGACCAGCCCGGCGACTTTATCTACTTCCAGGGCCACGCCTCCCCCGGCATCTATGCGCGCGCCTTTCTGGAGGGCCGGCTCGAGGAGGAGCGGCTGAAGAACTACCGCCATGAACTGCGCGAGCACCCCGGGCTCTCCAGCTATCCCCACCCCTGGCTGATGAAAGACTTCTGGCAGTTCCCCACCGTCTCCATGGGGATCGGTCCGCTCAATGCCGTCTACCAGGCGCGCTTCATGCGTTATCTGGAGAACCGCAGCCTGATCGAGAAGACCCCACGGAAGATATGGGCCTTTGTGGGCGATGGCGAGACCGATGAGGTAGAGACGCTCGGCGCGCTCTCACTGGGCTCCCGCGAGCACCTGGATAACCTCATCTTTGTCGTCAACTGCAATCTGCAGCGGCTGGATGGTCCGGTGCGCGGCAATCAGCGCATCATCGACGAACTGGAGAGCACCTTCCTGGGCGCGGGATGGAATGTGATCAAGGTGATCTGGGGCTCGGAGTGGGATGAGCTCTTCGCCCGCGATTCCAAGGGCCTTCTGCTCAAGCGCATGGAAGAGTGCGTGGATGGCGACTTCCAGGCCTACAAGGCCAAGGGCGGCGCGTATCTGCGCGAGCACTTCTTCGGCAAGTACCCGGAGCTGCTGGAACTGGTCAAGGACAAGACCGATGACCAGATCATCCGCCTGCACCGCGGCGGACACGACCCGGCCAAGATCTACAACGCCTACAAGCGGGCTCTGGAGCATACCGGCTCCCCGACCGTGATCCTGGCCATGACCGTCAAGGGCTACGGTCTCGGTTCGGCTCAGGCGCGCAACGCCACCCACTCGGAGAAGAAGCTCAGCGACGAGGCCCTGGTGCAGTTTGTCCACACCTTTGACATTCCTCTGCCCGACGACGCGGTCAAGGAAGCCATGTTCTACCGGCCCGAACACGGCGATCCGGCCCTGGCGTACATGCAGGCGAGGCGCCAGGAGCTGGGCGGCTATCTGCCCGTGCGAGAGGCGCCCAAGCCCAATCTGGCCGCGCCCCGGCTGGAATTCTTCCAGGAGTGGCTGGATGGCTCGCGAGGGCGCGCCGTCTCCACCACCATGGGCTTCGTCAGCATGTTGCGCGGCCTACTCAAAGATCCGGCCATCGGCAAGCTCATCGTCCCCATTGTGCCCGACGAAGCCCGCACCTTTGGGCTCGAGTCGGCGATCAAACAGGTGGGTATCTACGCTCACGAAGGGCAGAAATACATCCCCCACGACTCCGACATGCTGTTGAGCTACCGCGAGGAGAAGAGCGGACAGATTCTGGAGGAGGGCATCACCGAGGCCGGCGCCATGGCCAGTTTTACGGCAGCCGGCACAGCGTATGCCAACTACCGACTGCCCACGATTCCCTTCTTCATGTACTACTCGATGTTTGGCTTCCAGCGCGTCGGGGACATGATCTGGGCGTTCGCCGACTCCCACGGCAAAGGCTTTCTGATGGGTGGAACCGCCGGCCGCACCACCATGCTCGGCGAAGGTCTCCAGCACCAGGATGGCCACTCGCCCGTGCTCTCCGCAACCGTTCCCACCTGCATCACCTATGATCCCGCCTATGTCTATGAGATGGCCGTCATCCTCCAGGATGGACTGCGCCGGATGTACGAGGTTGGCGAAGACGCCTTCTACTACATCACCATGTACAACGAAGATTATCCGATGCCTGCCATGCCCGAAGGCGACAACGTGCGCGAGGGCATTCTGCGCGGCATCTACCGCTTCAAGGCCGCCGCGAAGGGAACCGCCAAAGCCCATCTGCTGGGCAGCGGGCCGATCCTGAACGAGGTTCTTCGCGCCCAGCAAATCCTGGCCGAACGCTATGAAGTGGCCAGCGACGTCTGGAGCGTCACCAGCTACAACGAACTTCGCCGTGATTGCCTGGAGGTGGAACGATGGAATCGCCTCCACCTGGCCGAACCGGAGCGCATCCCCTTTCTTGTTCAGGCTCTTTCCGGCGCCAAGGGTCCCATTGTGGCAGCCAGCGATTACATGAGGGCGCTGCCGGATGGCCTTTCTCCCTGGCTCCCCGGAAGGATGGTTTCGCTGGGCACCGACGGCTTCGGGCGCTCTGACAATCGCCAGCGGCTGCGCCGCCACTTCGAGGTAGACGCGGAGTCGATCGTCGCAGCAACTCTCTCCAGTCTGGCGCGCTCGGGCGCTGTGAAGGCTGCCATTGCAGAGAAAGCCTTCGCCGAGCTGGGCCTGGCTACCGATGGCCCCGGGGCGTTTCGCGCATAAACACGGGCAGGCATCGGCGCAGGCCGTTCCAGGTTCGATATCATCATCGCTGGAGTCGTCTTTCTGGCCGCGTCCTGCGGAACCTGACCTTCAGGCGTGTCTTCCAGAAGGAAGAAGCGCCTCGAAGGCCGCTGCGGAGGAAGATGGCTCGACTGCGCTCTTCGAAAGGCCCTCCGGCTTGTCTGAAAATCCACTCTTGCCCCATAACAAGCTGCGTGAACTGCACGCCCTGATGCTGCGCTGCCGCGCCCTGGAGCGTGCGCAACAGCAGCAAAAGGGAGTTCTGCGCGAGGCGCTGCTGGCCGCAACCGCCATTCATCTCCAATTTGGAGACCTGGTCAGCACACCGCCAGAAGACCGGAGCATCTTCGGCCTGGCTCCCGCCGGAGGCGACCGCGTGGGTGCGGGCCGGACTTGCGCGAGTCTTCTCGTCCCATCTTTAGCCTCCCATACCTCTGAACTCCCACGCCTGCTGTTGAGCGCAGCCGCGGCCAGGGGCATCCAGACAGGAGACAACCATGGGGTTGTAGTCTCGTTCTGCCGTGAGGGCGCCATCGAGCCCGGATGGAGACTCGCGCTCGAGTGGGCCTGCGACTCCCGGCTGCCTCTGCTCACTGTCTGCATCGATGCGTCTGCCCGCGCGGCCGCCGGGCGGAGCCGGCGCAGGCAGCTGGCTTTGACCTATACCGCCCTAACCACCCTCGCCCGGCGTTGCAGGCTGCCGGTGTTGACGGTGGACGGAGAAGACGCCGTGGCGGTCTTTCGCGTGATGCAGGAGTCTGTACTGCGAGCCCGCATGGGAGATGGACCGGCAGTCATCTGGGCTACCATGACTCCCCCAGCCGCGCTCTCCCGGATGCCGCCCTCGGCCCAGCCCCTGGCCCGGCTACGCCGCTACATGGCCATACGCAAGAT
>JAKAQS010000054.1 GCA_021819585.1 Acidobacteriota bacterium | reverse complement strand
CGCACCTCCGGGTCGGGATCGTCGATCATGCTCTTCAACTGCGGCACACCGATGCGTCGCGCCACCACCTGACGCACGAAGTAGTCCGGATCCGACATCATCGGCGTCAACTCTTCGCCTTCGAGATGGGAGGCCACACGAATCCTCACCTCGCGATGGGGATCGCTGCGGAGCCGCAGCAGAAAGCGATGCGGGAGACGCAGAGCGGCATTCCAGCGCACAGACTCGTCCTCGTCATCCAGCAAAGCGGTAAGCCGGAAGACATCAGCGTACTTGGCGGCCGCGGCACGTACTTCAAAGTAGGGATGGCTCAGAAACTCGTTGGCGAATCCAGGATTGCTCTTGAAGAACTCCTGGATGCGTGAAGGCGAACGGTCCTGTACGCAGACATGCTTCTTGCGGCAGCGATCCTCGCGGATCAACTCACGATGCACACAGCCGTCGCAACACAGCTTCTGGCCCTTCCAGTCCACGGCTTCATCGGTTTTGCGCGCCATAGCGGTTCCTCCTTTTCGCCTCAACGTCTTGCCAGCGAATCTATGGACACGAATGCCGGCGCAGAGCCACAAGCCTGCCCTGCCTGTCCCTGCACGGCCAACACGAATCCGGTGCTGGAGATACTCTCCTGAAAATCCACTGTGGCCTCGTTCATCAGCAATCGGCTCTCTGCATCGAGGATGATGCGCAGATCTTCGCAGAGCATCACCGTCTCCTCCGGAGCAGGCGCGGCGACCACATCAAACTCCACCGTGTACCCGGAACACCCTCCCGGCCTTGCCTTCAGCCGAAACCCGGCGTTCGCATCCGGTGTAAGCCGCATCATCCTGCGTATGAACTTCTGCGCTGCTGGGGTCAGTTTCATGCTTGATCCTCGAGGCCGGCGTCTCTACACCGCCGCATAGCGCGGTAGATCCTGGTTGATGATGCATGTTCCGGGAATCGGGCAGACCGAGACGCACTGCGGTTCTGCGAAAAAGCCTACGCACTCGGTGCACTTCGCGGGATCGATTACGGAGGCGAAGTCCTGTGAGGAGATTGCGTGATTCGGGCACTCGCATACGCATGCTCCGCAGGCGATGCAGGTTGTGTCTTTGATCTTGTAGGCCATTGTCTTTGCTTCCTCCGAAGTGTCTTTTTCTACGTCTTTTCAGGCGATCAGCGCGCCTTGCCGGATGTCTGCGTCGCCCCGCTCGATATGCTTGATCTCACCGCTGCGCACGCGCGTCAGATACTCCCGGTAGTAGACAATCGCCGACTGCTCGATATACTCCAGACCAAACCGGTCGACCGGTTCGATACCCGCTGCCTTCAGGCCCTCACGCGGGCACCCCCCGATTCTGGCGACGAAGACCGCAACGCAGTCGTTGATGGCGCGCACCACCGTCTCCAGGCTGTCCTCCGCAGCGTAGCCTCCCTCGCAGTAGTGGTCGACTCTGCGATGCCCCACGAATTTGACGCCGCCAACACCCACCTCATACACCTGAAACTCCGTGGCGTGCCCGAAGTGCTCATTGATACGGCCTCCGCCCTTGGTGGCCACCGCAATCAGAATGGAGATTCTGCTGTGTTCGCCCGCCAACGTCTCCAACTCTGCCTTCCTGGCAGCCTCCGCCGCACTGCGCTGCAGATCGACGCGCTCATGGTAGGCCAGGCGCTGTTCCCTGTCGTACGTCACGTCCATCTCCTGGATCTTTTCCGTCGTGAACTCGGCGCTGCGATCCTCTCCCAGCAGGCCCACGGCGTCAGCGCGGCATTGCCGGCAGTGCCGCATCATGTTCATCTCCCCTTCGCACCCATCCTGCAGCGCCTTCAACTCCTGCGCCGTAGGGCCGCGCTGGCCGCGCAGTCCGAAGACCGTTCCATGCTCTGGGGCGGAGATCAGCGGCATGATGTTGTGCAGAAATGCTCCCCGCTGCTTCACCGCTTTGTTGACGGCTGCCAGATGGTGATCGTTGACGCCGGGAATCATCACCGAGTTGACCTTGCAAAGAATACCCCGGGCGGTGAGCATCTCCAGTCCAAGCAGTTGCCTCTCACTCAGAATTCGTGCCGCTTCCACGCCTGTATAACGTTTGTGGTTGAAGAAGATCCAGGGATAGATCTCCGCACCCACCCGCGGATCGATCATGTTGATGGTGATGGTGACGTGATCGATCTTGAGCGACTGAATCCTGTCGACATACTCAGGCAGCATGAGCCCATTGGTTGAAAGACAGAGCTTGATGTCCGGAGCAGCCTGGGCTACCAGTTCGAACGTACCGAAGGTCTTCTCCGGATTCGCCAGCGGGTCGCCTGGCCCGGCGATTCCGAGCACTGTCATCTGAGGAATGGCGGAGGCCACGGCGAGCGCCTTTTTGGCCGCCTGCTGCGGAGTCAGCCGTTCGCTCACCACCCCCGGTCGCGACTCATTCGAGCAGTCGTACTTGCGGTTACAGTAGTTGCATTGAATGTTGCAGGCCGGTGCAACCGCTACGTGCATGCGCGCATAGTGGTGGTGCGCCTGCTCGCTGTAACAGGGATGGTTCTCGACCTTCTCCCAGATCTCCGGAGCCAGGTCGCCTTGTCCTGCCGCAGAACCGCAGCCGGACTTTCCATTGCCGCTCTTCGATCCACAGCCAGCCTTCCCACTCTGCGAAGAAACTGGCTGCAAGACTCGCAACTGCGCTAGTGCTTTACGATCTCCAGGTTCCATACCGTCCCCTGTGGTCTCTGAGGTCCCGGCCAGCGGGTGTTGCCGAAGATCATTGCAACTGGATCACCAAAGAGGAACTGGCTTATTTTCAGGAGTTTATGGGCTATCAACCCTCTGTCGCACTTGCGACACAACGGCATGCCTGCGACGAGTTTGTCGCAAATCGGCCAGTGCAGTACGCACCCGCAGCGTGGCGCTTGCTGGGGACAAGCAAAAGGAAGAGCGCTCCGGAGGAAGCGGTGCGCGGGGATATCAGAAGTGCTTGATTTCGATGTTGTGCTTGCGCAGAGCGTAGCCCATCTGCCGAGGCGTCAAGCCCAGGATACGCGCCGCTTTGGCCTGCACCCAGCCGGAGCGATCCATGGCCTCCACCAGGCGCTGCCTCTCTGCCGCGTCCGCCTTGTGGCTGCCGAGTCCGCTCCCAGTGTTGCTGCCGGGGTCGTTGCCGGCATGGCTGCTGCCTGCGCCGCTGCCTGCGTTCGCATCCACCAGCGGTTCGGCCTTGCGCTGCGGCCAGGACCGCTCTCGCGGAGGAACCGCAACAGGAAGCGGAACATAGCCTGCCTGTTGCGTCTGGGCCATACTCCTGGACCTGCCCATCACCAGGGAAAGGCAACTCTCATTGGTGCAGGCAAAATCTTCAACAACAATTACGGAGCCTTTGGCCAGCGCCGCGGTGCGCCGTACGCAGCTTTCCAACTCGCGTACGTTGCCCGGGAAGTCACAGGCACGTAGAACATCGATCGCGCGCTTCGAGAGGGACAGCGAGACCCCGTGCTCATCGTTGAAACGCCTCAGGAACTCCTTGGCCAGCAGGTCCACATCTTCGCGTCTCTCGCGCAGCGGAGGCAGGAAGACGGGAACCACGCTGATGCGATAGTACAGGTCAGAGCGGAATTGGCCTGCCATCACAGCCGCCTCCAGGTTGCGATTGGTGGCCGCCACCAGGCGCACATCCACCTTGATGGTGCGGCTTCCGCCCACCCGCTCAAACTCTCCTTCCTGCAGCACCCGCAGCAGCTTGGCCTGAAACGCCCCGGAGATCTCACCGATCTCATCCAGAAACAGCGTGCCGCCGTCGGAGAGTTCGAATCGTCCTTTGCGCAGTCCCACCGCACCGGTGAAGGCCCCACGCTCGTGGCCAAAGAGTTCTGACTCCAGCACCGTCTCAGACAGTGCGGCGCAGTTGAGCCGGATATAAGGCTTCTGGCTGCGCGGCGAGTACTCGTGAATGGCGCGCGCAAACAACTCTTTGCCCGTTCCCGATTCGCCGCATAGAAGAACCGGCAGGTTGCACCGTGCCACCTGCTGGATTTTGTCCACCACTTCACGAATCGCCGAACTCTCGCCGATGATCCATTCGATGGCGTCACGCTTGACCTCGGAGTGCCGCTCCAGTTCCTTCTCCAGGCGGTAACTCTCGGACATCAACCGTTCACGGTCCCTGGCGACAACAGCCTGCAGAGCAACTGTCTGGCCCACCAGTTGGGCCACCATGGTCAGAAAGCGCACATCTTCGTCCAGAGTATGCGGAGAAGAGTGCCCGTCGAGGCGCTCAATCATGATGGTGCCGATCGTGCGATTCTCGCCTTTGATGGGCACGCCCACGAACGATCGCGGCGTCAGAAAGGCGTCCTCGCTCAACTCGCTCCAGTCTGTAAACAGAGGACTCTCGGCGATGTTGCGCACCACCAGCGGCATGCCGGAGACAACGATCTGTCCTACTGCCTGCTCCGGCAGACGTTCGAAGTGGTCCCTCGCCGTGGCCTCGCTCCAGCCCGCTCCCACCACCGTGGTGGTTCTGCCCTCTTCATCCAGCAGTGCAATCAGGCCGTTATTCATATCCAGAAAGCTGGCCAGCAGATTGATCACACCGGAGAGCGCCATCTCCAGCCGGGCCGGGCGGGTAAGCACCTTGGATATCTCATAAATTCCCACCAGCGCGGAGTTCGCGCGGCTACTTGACTGCATGGCCTGTTGCAGAGTGGAGATTTCGTGCTGGTTCGACACGGCCCCTCCTATCCAGTGAAGGCCGAAACAAATGGAGAAGAACCTCCAAATGCTTCGCCGGCTCGTCGGAAATCAAACACGCTCTGGTACGGCTCATCGGCGAATTGGCAGAATGGGCATCGCCCCTTGATTACGCCGGAGTGTAGCCATATCTTGCCAGATTCTCTACTGAGGGTCAAACAAATCGTCCTCGGCAAGCGGTCCGAGATGCACTTCATTTCGCGGCGAAACAACTGAATCCATCTTCTTTTCTGCGATGGCGCAGCGCACTTCGCGGCAGGATCGAGGCAAGGCCCAATCTCTTTGGATCGCCGAACCCCCGCAAGAAAAAGACCCGTCTACACGCCGACGATCACGTTCGACGCCTTTACGATCGCACTTACCTGATCGTCAATTCTTAGCTCCAGCGCATGTGCGCTGTACCGGGTAATCGACGCCACGATCACCCCGCCACCTGACAGTTCAATCGATACCTCGCTGTTTACCGGGCCATCGATGATGCCGGTCACCTTGCCCGCCAGAACGTTACGCGCACTCAGCCTTGATGCATCCATTCCTTTGCCGACGATCACCTCGGAGGCCTTGATAATCGCATAGGCAGCCGCATGATCATTGAGTCCCAATGAGTCAACACTGGAGCTGGTGATCACAGCGACAATCCGCTCTCCGCTCGCCAGAACAAGCGTCACCTCTGAGCTTACCTCTCCTCTGGTGATACCTTGCACTGTACCCTTGAGCTGATTTCTGGCGCTTATCTTCATGGCGCTCCTGTCTGCATCCCGCTGGATCGAGCCGCGGATCGAGAATTCTTGCATCAACAGTAACATGAAATGTTCCGATGGGCGCCGTGGCCAGGCTCGTTAAAGGCTGTTCCCGCGATCCTGGATTTAGCGATCCTCCACTATCCTGACCAGGCACTTCTTTTTATCGCCGGCTCGCAGTTTCCCAGGGCTGCGCGCCACGCATTGGATTTCTGCGCGAAAATAGAAAGCGATGAACCTCAAAACCTCCACCCGCAGCGCCAAGAAGCCCGCCGGCGAATCAGATCCGTCCCAACGGACCATAGTCCTGGCGGTAACCGGCGCCAGCGGCTCGGTTCTTGCCGTGGAGATGTTGCGTGCCCTGGAGGCTGATCCGCGCGTCGGTCGCATCCATCTGGTGATCTCACCCAGCGCGCTGCGCGTCCTGGCGGAAGAGACTGGGGCCGGCGGCCGCCGCACGCTCGTCGAGCAGCTCGTCGGCGCGCGTTCGGCCAAGGTCTCGCTGTTGGCGCATGAGGATATCGGAGCCCCGATCGCCTCCGGCTCCTACCCGGTGGATGCGATGCTGGTGCTGCCTTGCTCCATGGGAACCCTGGCCGGTATCTGTCACGGCATGGCCGGCAATCTTATCGAACGCGCTGCCGACGTCTGCCTGAAAGAAGGCCGCCGCCTGGTGCTCTGCGTGCGGGAGACGCCGCTCAGCCTGATCCACCTGAACAATATGCTGGCCGCAGCTCAAGCCGGGGCCACCATCTTCCCCGTCGTTCCCTCTTTTTACAACCACCCTCGGACGGTGGCCGATATCACGCGAAACTACGTCCATCGCATTCTTCAGCATATCGGCCTGCCTCAGCCGGGAGCGTACGA
The DNA here is from genome assembly GCA_021819585.1 of Acidobacteriota bacterium. Taxonomy (GTDB): domain Bacteria; phylum Acidobacteriota; class Terriglobia; order Terriglobales; family Acidobacteriaceae; genus Granulicella. The sequence continues at coordinate 12,223 of JAKAQS010000054.1, read as the reverse complement.
ATGGGGAGCGGCGCCGGCCAAGGACAAGGGGTAGACAGAAGCCCGCCTGCCCCCTCGATCGCGCTCTGAATTCGCACTTTCTCTTCAGTGCAATTTGTTCAGGGTGTACGTACCCCCCACCGGAGCCGGGTTCTCCTTGAGGAAATCCACGGTAACAGCCGCCGCACGGTCAGGGCAGGTCTTCGGCTCCAGGTGACCACATCCGGTAAGAATATCCAGCTCCGAGCTCGGATCCAATGCATGCATCCGCTCGCCCACCGAAAGCGGAATCAGATCATCCACCCCCCCCCAAACAATCAACAGCGGCTCCGTCAGGTCGCCCAGCCGCGTGTCCAGTAAGTCTTTTCCTGTCCTCATGGAAGCCAGGCTGCGGTCAATCACCCACTGCTCTTGTTGAAATCGGCGCAACGCGGCCCGCTGAACGAATTCCGGCAACGGCTTGGCCTCCGGTTCCATCACGTCAGCCAGATGCTGCATCTGCGCTGCGTCAGTGGGATTGAAGATCTGGTCTCCGCCGCCCAACTGGAAGTTAATTCCGGCGCCGTCATACACCACCACCCGATTGACGATCTCGGGATGATCCAGCGCCAGTTTCAACACGATCCATCCGCCCATGGACCAGCCGCCGACGTCGGGCCGCTGCAGGCCGATCGCCTGGATGAAGTCGGCCACGAACTGCGCCTCGGTGGAGATGGAGTAGTCGCTGTCACCGGGCTTGGGCGAGCGGCCGTAGCCGAGCAGATCCGGGGCATAGACGTGGAACCCGGCACGCTTCAGGCGCACCAGCATCGGGGCCCAGCTCTCATCCTCGTCACCCAGCCCATGGACAAGCACCAGCGGAATGCCGCCGCCGGGAATACGCGACTCAGCTTCGTAGTAGTGAACGCGGCCCTCCGGCAACATCACATAATTGCTTTGCACCCGATGCAGAAACAGACCGAAGTGAACTCCCTGCCGCACCACCCATAGCGGGCGCTGATAGAACGCTCCCGCAAGCAACAAACCTGCCAGAACCAAAAGCACCAGCACTCGCTTTAGCGTTTTCATGCGCGGCCCTCATCCAAATCCAAAGCTCTGCGTATCACTGTACAGGCGCGGGCCGACAATGCGAAGTCCCCGCCTTCCAGAACTCGCTGCAAATCGGCCCACACTGCCCCGCTCGCGTCGCTGCCCGGCCGCGGTTCCGCCTCGGATCCTTCGCAGCGGAGGCGGCAAAGAAAGTCGACGATCAGATAGTGATACTGTACCCGGCCCTCGGGGTCGCGGTGGATGATGTCAAACGTCTCCACCGCGGCGATCGGCTCAACCCTGAGCCCGGTCTCCTCCAGCGTCTCCCGGATACAACCCTCACGAGCCGTCTCGCCCAGTTCGATCGCTCCACCGGGGAGGCTCCAGCAGCCGGCCATCGGCTCGCTGCCGCGCCGCACCAGCAGAACCTGGCGGCGCCCCTCCACCCTGCGCAGCACCACCGATCCAACCCCGGCTATGGGCCGCTCAGGGTACTCGCGAGTTCGCGGCCCGTTGCTCAGCGCCCCGGATATCGTGGAAGAAGCCACGAGCCTATCTGAATGGCCTTCCATACTCTTCGCCGAAGACGGTGCGAGCTGGATCGAAGCGTCCTCCGTTGAATTTGTCCGCTCCCTTCAAGTGACCGATCGCCAGCAGGGAAACCACCCAGTAGCTCATGGGCAGACGCAGCGTCTCACACACTCTCTGCTGCTCAAAACCCTCCATCATCGCCGTGTCGTAGCCCAGAACCTCCGCCATCCACATCATGGTCGTCGCGGCGATGGACACTTGTTTATTCAGCCAACCCGCCATTTCCTCCGGCGAAAAGCTCGAAAGGTACGCGGGGACATTGGCAGCGGCCTGCGCGGCGTAGATCTCCGGCATCCCAGCTCCGCACCCCATTCGAATCATCTCCTCCAGGTCTCTCCGCCAGCCATCGCGATCGCCACAGCAGACGATCACCGCGGAGGCCTCCTCGACCTTGGCCTGGTTGTAACTGGCCGCGCGCAGCCGCTTGCGCTGCTCCGCGTTCTGAACCACGATAAAGCGCCACGGCTGCAGGTTATATCCACTGGGCGCCTGAAGACCGGCATCGATGATCTGCCATAGGTCTCTTGGCGGAACCGGCTCCGCGTCAAAACTTGGCGTCGATCGCCGTTCGCGGATGGCCTGTACCAAAGGCTTATGGAAGCTTGCCATAAAATAAACTCGTCTCCGCAGCTCTCTGTCCTATGCGAAGGATGGATTCAGGCGTTGGAGCGCAGCCTGGGAGCGCCACCCCAAACGCAAAATTCAACCCCTAAGCTTTTCCGTGCGGATCTAGCCCAGTGTACCGGCTTCATATGGGCGTTTTCCCAAAACTCGGGATCCCCAGCAGGCATGCCTGCCGGGGTGGAATGAAAACGCCACAGCAAGTCCGCTTCGGGAGACCCATCCGCACGGAAAAACCTGGATCTCCTTAATTGGTCTGGAGATAACCATACCCCACTTCGGTGACAAACCGTCAATCCACCCTGCGGATCGACCATGAATCTCAAGGAATACTCGATACAATCTGTTCGGTTACCAGCGGCTGGGGGCCTGGCGCGCCGGCAGCCGTCTCCGTAGAGCCTGGCGGAATGGTAAAAACCCAGACGCTATAAAAGGCCTGGCGCAGCTCCATATGCGCGTCGATCATCGCCCGCGCAGCCGCCTTGCCTCGCTCCTCCGCAGCGGCGCCGGACGTGAGGCCATCGCCAATCAAATGGAGGATCAGATTCAAGTGCTTCCCATCTTCGGATCCTTCCGCTGAAAGACCGGAAAAGCGGTAGGTGGCGGATGCTGCCTGGGCGCCGCCGGCCGTCAACACCAGAGGATGATCCGGGCTCACCCCTCCAATTAGATCCGGTGGCGCCGCTGACCACCGCTCCGAACGCAGACGATCCAGGTTGGTGCTGGATACAAAGTTCGCTGGGCGCAACAGGGTATCGGCTTCTCCATAGAAGAGCCATGCCAACCAAAGCTCATCCGCGTTGGCATATTTGCGCGCCGACCTCCAGTACCACAGACCATCGTGGCCGTCCGCCAGCCGTGCTCGAGGATAAAAGCCCGCCAGCTCCCACTGCCCACCATCCTGCTGCAAGAGGAAGGAGAGCAGCCAGGGATGGTCCCCCTTGGCCTCCACCATGGCGAATCCATAGATCCCCGGCGGCAGGTCTGGAATCGCAAAGTCTACCTCCGAGGTACTCGCCGCTAGCGGACAACTGAAGTTGGTCACGGAAGCTTGCTTCGAACCTGCCAGATTGGAGTCGAGCTCATAAATCTGCGTCACCTCCAGATCATCCCCTTGCAGTTTCGACGAGGTCTCCTGCACCAGGTTGGCGGTTGGAGCAAAGGCCGGGCCGCCGGCAAACTCGGCGATCATCTTCGCCTGCACCTGCGCAACGTCCCCCTTCTGCACCGCCCCCGCAAGATCGCCGGCCGCTCCGCTCAGGCTGCTGCGAAGCTGCGGGGTCATATTGGCCTGAGTCATACACGTCTGGCCATGAGATCCACTTGGCCACGCGGTCATCGCCACCAACAGGAACGCGCCCTGCAGCGTCCCCACTCCCCTTCGGCAGACTCTCTTCCATTCGCTCACTGCCTCACCCCTGTCCGAAACCCTTCCGTTTGGAAGCTTTGCAACAACCTATGCGACCACCCTACCACCTGCCCTGTCCAGCTTACGAACCCCAGGCAAGCAAGTCTATCGCCATATCCAACCCAAATCACAGGAACTTGCCCGGTAACATCCCGTTGCTCACCGGCGCCCGGAGAGCGAAACAAGTATCTGCAGACGGCAGGCGCCGGAGCCGGTCTGCCGCTCATCCCTCCCAGGCATGACCACGAATATGCGTTTGAGGCTATCCTGATGCTGTGAAGCTAACTTCCCATCGACGGTGGCGTCCCCAATCAAGGGTGCGGGAAACCCGTTCTCACCGTCTCCATCTTCCTTTGATTGCCGGCTGGCTCATGCTTGTTCTGACCTCGGCTGCGGGGACGGCCACGATGCGCGCGCAGGCTCTGCCGGCCACCCAACCAACCACTCGCCTCACGCAGAATACCCCGGGCAGTCCTGCTCAGGCCGCCAACTCCGCTGCCAACCCACCTCATCGAGCCCAGGTTCTCTATGCCAACGGTCAGCTCGAAGTGAGGGCCGAGAACTCCAGCCTCAACCAGATTCTGCGCACCATCTCCCAGCAGACCGGTCTCAAGATTACCGGGGGAGTTCAGGAACAGCGGGTCTTCGGCGACTACGGTCCGGCCTCCATCTCCAACGTGCTGAGCACCCTGCTGGACGGCGCGGGAGCAAACGTGATGATTCTTGCAGGCGACGCCCAGCATCCGCCTCAACTCATCTTAACTCCCAGCAACGGAGGGCCCGAACTACCCAGCCCCACCTCTCCGTCCTATGCCATGTACGACGAGAGCAAGGACCTGGAATCGCCGGTGCCGCCGCCGGCGAAGCCAGGCTCCAGTTCCCCGGCTTCCGGCAGCCTTCCCGGCGGCGCCACAAAGCCCGTCGTACCATCGTTTCTGTCTCGCGCCATGCCCACGACGGCCCCCGCCGTAACGCCCAAGGGCGCCGCCGCCGGACAGCCCAAGAACGCTCCGGTTGTCGCCTCCAAGTCCCCGCCACAGCCTGGGACCAAGACCGGCCCCACCGCTTCGCCAACCAGGGTTTTGACTCCTGAGATGGTGGAGCAAGAGCTTCTGAAGATGCAGCAAGAGCAGGCCGCGCAAAAAAAGGCAAAGTTGAAGGAACTGGATCAGAAGGTGCGGCAGGAGCAGTCACAAGCGGCAAAGGCAGCGGCCACCAGCAAAACTCCAACCACTCCGCCCAGTCAGCCGCCCGGCAGCGTACCTCCTCAGCCATGACGCACACCCCAGCTCCGGTCACAAGGGGTCCGGCGTTCAAGACTGGGCAGATCGGCAGAGCCAGAGAGAGATTGACCTCGCCGAGCGAGTGCTACCTCGGCAACTCCGGCTGTGAATCTTCGCGAGCCTCAACCTCCGCCTGACCTCTGGATTCAGGCTGAAATGCTCACCGCTCGATCTCAGCCGGAGCCTCAGCTTCGGGCTGCATCTTCTCACCTGGAAAAGCTTTTCTTGAGGAGAAGCACGCAGGGGGTGTCCTTACATCTCGTGGCAGTTCCATGACAGATGATCCAAAGGGCTGTTACTTGTGAAAAGCACGCTTCGAATCCGCCAGGTCTCGCTCGCTGCCTGGGCGCGTCTTCGACAAACCTCTAACGATTCGCATTGACGCTTACGCCGGCCGTCAGCTCGCGCCGCGTCGTGGACTGAACATGGATATCAAAGGCTCGGAAAATGGCCAGGCAGATTCCATACGCCAGGAGCACTCCGAGCGCGAGAGATGCAAACACGGCTCCCACCAGCAGAATCGTTAAACCCATCCGAAGAAATCTCCTCTGGCCGCGCAGGCTGCCGTTTCCCAGAATGCAGAAAGCAGAATCAACGGCGATTGACCGGCCAAAGCTATTGTGGACGATTCAGCGGAACTCTGGAGCATGAAACGATGTCACCCCTAGTATCGAATGATATTCCATCACCCGGTCTCTTTCAGTGACAAACGACGGTCCTGAACCAACGGTTCCCGTGCAGGCCGAGGCTCGTAACCAAGGGCTCGCGACCAAGGGCTTTGCCGCGCCATTTTTGCCGGAATAGCCTCCAAATCTATCGGCTCTTCGCGCGGGCGGAAGCACTTTGTTGCGATCGAGCACACAGGTGGACGGCAGGGGCGTCTTGGCCAGGCAGCGGACGTATGGCCTTGTCCAGAGCCCTGGAGCCGATCTCTGGAGCGCAATCGGGTTCTCAAACCCTTCCGTCGAGGCGGTGAGCCGGCTTCCCGACCGATTGGGTACCCTGTCATCTCTCCGGGTAAACTAGTTTCTTGGCCACTTCCTCCCAAGCCGGTGCTTCCGATGGACGATCCCTGTCTGTTGGATCGGAAATCGATGTCCACAGCGGGCGTTCTTTGCCCCCTGAGAGGGAGAGCGCGCGCAAGGTGCTCAGCCACATCGAAGTTCGGGGGGCACGCCAGCACAATCTGCGCAATATCTCCGTCTCCATCCCTCGCAACACGCTGACGGTCGTCACCGGTCTCTCCGGCTCAGGCAAGAGCTCCCTGGCCTTCGATACCATCTATGCCGAAGGACAGCGCCGTTATGTAGAGACTCTCTCAGCCTATGCGCGCCAATTTCTGGATCAGATGGAGCGGCCAGAGGTGGACTCCATCGACGGCCTCTCTCCAGCCATCTCCATTGAACAGAAGACGACCTCGCGCTCCCCGCGCTCCACGGTCGGCACCATCACGGAGATCTACGACTATCTTCGCCTTCTTTACGCCTCCGTGGGTCAGCCGCACTGCCCGAACTGCCACCAGCCCATCTCGCGCCAGTCCCCGGAACAAATCGTCTCCCAGATTGTCGAGCGCCACCTTGCAGAATCTCCCGGAGAGCGCATCACCGTGATGGCCCCCATCGTCCGTGGCCGCAAGGGCGAGTTCCGCGAGGAGATTGAAGCTCTGGACAAGAAGGGGTTCCGCCTCCGCATCGACGCTGAGATCGTCGAGGTGGAAGAGGGCATGCGCCTGGAGAAGCGCAAGAACCATACCATTGAGGCAATCGTCGATCGCATCATCCTCAAGCCGGCTGCGGCTGAGAACGGCGCAGAGCCGCGCTACGATACGCGCCGTTTGCTCTCTGCCGTCACCACTGCCCTGCAACTGGCCAATGGTCTGGTGCTCATCGCTCTCCCCTCGCCCCGAAGCAAGCCGAATGAGATCAACGAGATGCTCTTCAGCTCGTCGATGGCCTGCCCGCACTGCGGCATCAACGTGGCCAAGCTGGAGCCCCGCAGCTTCAGCTTCAACTCGGCCTACGGAGCCTGCCCGGAGTGCCACGGCCTCGGATCCATCTACGACTTCGATCCCGCCAAAGTCATCGTCGACTGGTCCAAGCCTCTGCTGGACGGCGCCATGGGGCCGGGAGCTTCCTCGCAGTATCTGCTGCGGCTGATCCGGCTGGCGGCCCAGAGGTACAAGATCAATCTCAAGCTGCCCTTCTCCGAGCTTTCCCGGGAACAGCAGGAGTTGCTCTTGGCTGGACCGCCCCGCGATGAAGTTGGCCGCACCGGCTTTCACGGCATCCTCAACTGGCTGCGCGATAGCCTGGAGGACACCCGCTCGGAGGGGTATCGCGAGTACATGCTGCAGTACATGTCGGCCTCCGAGTGTACACGCTGCCACGGCCGCCGTTTGCGCCCGGAGTCGCTGGCCGTTACGCTTCCCCTCTACGCCGCGGTTGCTCCGGCGGTGGATAAGCCGGACGGCGGCGCCGAGACGCTCAGCGCCAGCAGCGCTCCCGACCGATTCGTCGATGCCTCCATCGCCGACTTCACCGCTCTTCCGATCGACCGTGCGCTCAGCGCCATCCGCTCGCTGCGTCTCAGCGGCCGCGATCTCCTGATTGCCGGACGGCTGCGCCAGGAGATCCTCGACCGGCTGGAGTTCCTCCACGCCGTGGGCCTGGGTTATCTCTCGCTGGACCGCAGCGCGGCAACCCTCTCCGGCGGCGAAGGTCAGCGCATTCGCCTTGCCACCCAGATCGGCAGCCGTCTGCGCGGCGTGCTTTACGTCCTGGACGAACCCTCCATCGGCCTGCATCAGCGCGACAATCAGCGTCTGATCGCCGCGCTGGAAGAGCTGCGCGACCTTGGCAATACGGTCATCGTGGTCGAACACGACGAAGACACGATGCGCAAGGCCGACTTCCTTTTGGACCTGGGTCCGGGCGCGGGCAAGAACGGCGGCCAGGTAATCGCCTCCGGCACGCCGGAGGAGGTCATGGCCAATTCTGCCTCCATCACCGGCAGCTATCTGGCCGGGCGCCTCTCCCTGCTCACCCGCACCGCGCCGGGCGCGGGGCAGCAACCGCCCACCGGTCGCTGGATCAGCATCGAGGATGCCACCGCGCACAATCTGAAGCACGTCACCGCACACTTTCCTCTGGGCGTGATGACGGTCGTCACCGGCGTCAGCGGCTCCGGCAAGAGCACCCTGGTCAATGACATCCTTTACCGCTCGCTGGCCAGGGAGTTGTACGGTTCACGCGAACAGCCGGGCAAACACGCGGCGATTCACGGCGCCGGCCAGCTCGATAAGGTGATCTGCATCGACCAGTCTCCCATCGGGCGCACGCCGCGCTCCAACCCCGCCACCTACACCGGCGTCTTCACCGCCATCCGGGACCTCTTCGCCATGCTTCCGGAGTCCCGCGAGCGCGGCTACAAACCGGGCCGCTTCAGCTTCAATGTGCAGGGCGGCCGCTGCGAGGCCTGCCAGGGAGAGGGGCAGCGCCGCATCGAGATGAACTTCCTCCCCGATGTCTACGTGCTGTGCGAGATCTGCAACGGTCGGCGTTACAACCAGGAGACGCTCGGCGTCAAGTTCAACGGCTACTCCATCGCCGACATCCTCGACCTTCCCATCGAAGACGCCCTGCCGGTCCTCAAGGACATCCCCGCTGTCTACCAGAAGCTACAGACTTTGGTCGAGGTGGGCCTCGGTTACATCCACCTGGGCCAATCCGCCACCACCCTGTCGGGGGGAGAGGCCCAGCGGATGAAGCTCTCCCGCGAACTCTCCAAGCGCCAGACCGGCCGCACCCTCTACCTGCTCGACGAGCCCACCACCGGCCTGCACTTCGACGACGTTCGCAAGCTGCTTGAAGTTCTGCATCGCCTCACCGGCCTGGGCAACACGGTCATCGTCATCGAGCACAACCTGGACATCATCCGCAACGCGGATTACCTCATCGACCTGGGACCAGAGGGGGGCGAGGGGGGCGGCCGCATCGTCGCCCAAGGTTCCCCTGAGACGGTCGCCGGCGTTCCTGGCTCGCACACCGGTTTCTATCTGGCCCGCTCCTATGCGCATGACAACTCGAATCTCAGGGCATCGGGAACCGGGGCGGCTTGGATGACTCCACCCGACTTGAGCTCACCCAAGCCAGAGAACCGCACCGCGAAGAAGAAGGCTCGATATGGGAGCGTCGCAAAGAAGCCGGAGAAGAAGACCGGGGTTCCCAGCGGGCGTTCTCAGTCCGATGGGGTGGAAACCGGGATCCCCAACGGGCGTTCGCAGCCCGATGGAGTGAAGACCGGGGTTCCCAAGCGCTCAACTCCAAGATCTGGCCCTGCCCCGGCGCACGCCGCATCTCGGGCAGCCACCCAACCTGCGGCCAGGTCAAAGACCGCCAAGACGCCGGCGCACCGGTAGAAGTAATCTGATCACTGTCCTATGAGCCATCATCCCCTACCCGACGCCGTCGAGCCCAAATCGCTCGATATCCAGCACGACACCGATCCGGAGCAGGACCACGGATTGGCCCGGCGAATTCCGCACATGGGGCACGCTTTGTTGTTCTTTACCCTGGCCTGGATGCTGGTGAGCGTCTCTGCCCTGATCATCTTCAGCCTCGCCCACTTGAACCAGGACTCGCTCGCTCAGCATCCGGGGATCGTACTGCTCGCGCAGGCCCTGGCCTACGTGTTGATTCTCGCCGTCTCCTACTGGCTCTTCCCCCATCTTTGGGAGATCACCTTCCCGCAGGGAATTCATTGGGGCCTGCTCGCCGCCCGCCGCAAATGGTACTGGATTGTTGCGGGCGGCGTTGTGCTCAGCGCGGCTGCCCAGTCATGCCTGTACTTCCTCCCCCAGCCCAAGACCACCCCTTTTGACCAACTGCTGAGCACCCGAATGTCCGGCTGGCTGCTGGCCATCTTCGCGGTGACTCTGGCCCCGATCACGGAAGAGATCGCGTTTCGCGGCTTTCTGCTGCCGGCCCTGGCCACGGCCTATGACTGGCTCGCCCTGGAGCGATCCCCGGCAGGCCTGGACCGCTGGCAACAGAGCACCCAGCACTCCACCTCCGCTTTGGCCTTCGCCGCCATCTTCTCCAGCGTCCCATTTGTGCTGTTGCACGCCGACCAGATCTCGCACGCCTGGGGGATCCTGGGCGTGCTGTATGGTGTCAGCCTGGCGCTGAGCCTGGTGCGGATCCGGACGCACTCGGTGGCATGTTCCACGCTCCTGCATGCCACCTACAACCTCACCATCTTCGCGGTCACCCTGGTCTCCACCGGCGGCTTCAAACATCTGAGCCGCTAACAATTCGCCTTGCAGGTACCATCCGTACCCACAACGTCGATGGGCGATTTTCCTGTTCCCAAGAACCCCGGTTCCCCCGCGAGCGGCAGCGTCGACGCCGCGTCCCCAGGCAAGCGGGGACACCACTCGGACCCTTTTGGCGACATTCAATCGGTTCGCAATTTAAATTAATTTCTATATTGAAGTTTGTAGTGAAATTTTTCGTTGATTATTTCACTGACAAAGGTTAGAGTGAAATTCTATGGATAGCAAAGAGTTCACTCCTGATATGCCCGGAACGCTAATTCCAACCCTGACGGGAAAGCCGGACACGGCGCATGCCTTTGTACCCGCTCCGCTCCCCCCAAAGTGGGAATGGCCCTCTAGGCTTTGGCCGCTATTATTGGAAGCTCGAACGGCAATCGCAAGCCTCGATGGAACCGGGAAACATCTACCGGCCCCTGAGATTCTATTGAGACCTTTGCAAAACCGTGAGGCACAACTGTCTTCGAAATTGGAAGGGACCATCACTGATCCTCAAGATCAGGCGCTGTTTCAGGCGAACCCGCGATATCCCGTTTCAGACCAAGACTCCGTCAACGCGCTTCGCGAGGTATTCAATTATGGTCGAGCGTTGAGAACAAGCATGGACTCAGAGACACGTCTTCCCCTGTCCTTGCGACTCATCAAGGAACTCCATGCAATTCTCATGGACGGCGTAAGAGGACAAAATCAGACACCAGGAGAATTCAGGAGCACCCAGAATCAGATTGGCAGGCCCGCGCGCTTTGTACCGCCTCCCCCCGCCCAAATGACCGAGGCCCTTTACGCGTTCGAGAAATATCTTTATGCGGGCGGCGACTTCGATCCCTTGGTCAGGGCGTTTCTAGCTCATTATCAGTTTGAAACGATTCATCCGTTTGGGGACGGCAACGGACGCGTCGGACGGCTTCTTTTATCGCTAACGATTGCTGAGTGGTGTAAGCTCTCGGGGCAATGGCTTTACATGAGCGCGTATTTTGAAAAAAACAAAAATGAATACATGGATCTTATGAAATCGGTAAGTACGCACGCAAACTGGGAAGGATGGATAGAGTTTTGCCTACAGGGTGTAGTCGACCAGGCAATCGACGCACAGAAGCGATGCGACAAGCTTCTTTCCCTTCACAAAGACTTTCACAACCGTCTGAAGAAGGGGACTCTCAGAATAGCGAAGATTTTAGAAGGGCTCTTCGAGAGCCCGGTTGTTTCGGTGTTACACATCAAAAATAAATTTGGCGTCAGCCACGCCACTGCCAAATCCGACCTCAAGAAACTGGAGGCGATGGGAATCCTTTCCGAACTGCTTGGCAAGGGGAATATTACCTACTACTGTCCCGAAATTTATCGAGTCACATACGAAGATCTGCCGTAGTCTCGTTACCTGACCATCTGGCCCAAGCTGCTTTGATCGCTATGGCCCTCCGCTCCTCTTGATTCAGGCGGGTGGCCCACATCTGCTTTCTCCGTCAAACTCTGGGTGGCCCACATCTCGTTTTTTGAGCGCCCCTGACCGGCGCCTTCGCTGCGGGCGTGTGCTGGTCATGAGGAGCATGTCTGCTCCTCTGTTCTTGAAAGGAACCAGAGTGCAACGACGGCGACTCAGCGATACGCTTCTCTGCGGCGTCTGACGGCGGTGACGTAGAGGGTGGGTCCGTAGTCGTGGAAGCGGAGCCGGTAGTCGCCGACGCGGAGGCGGAGGCGGAACTCGGGCGGTTCGATGTTCTGGAGGCGTTTTACGTCGCCGTCTCCGGTGGCGGCGAAGTCGGCGAGAGCGTGAAGGATGCGGAGGGCTGTGGGTCGGTCGATGGCGCGGAGCTGGGCCTTGGCCTGGTCGCGCCAGTCGATCTTCTTGCGGTTCATGCTCACTGTCCGGGACGGTGCAGTTCGGGTTCGAGCGGGGGCTGTCCCGTCCGCTCGAAATCTGCTGGGGTGAGGCCAAACTCAGCCAGAACTTCTTCGTTGGAGACGACCTCTCCCCGTGCG
>JAKAQS010000309.1 GCA_021819585.1 Acidobacteriota bacterium | reverse complement strand
TGCTATGACACTGGAAGCCGTCTTTCTTGACGGCATCCTTTGCGTCCAGTATTCTGATAACTCGCGCAGTCTCGCGTCTGCACCATTGTGCGCCCAAATTTCGGGCAGTGAAGAAGTTGGCAGAAGCCAGACACCGAGGTGAGTCCACTCGATGCGGGGCAAGCTGGATCCCTTCCGGGCAGCTTGCCGTCCCATCGCAGCGCGCCCACTCCCCAGCAACCTGCCGTCTGATCCCGCAGCCCATCCGGCCACCGGTTCCAGACCGCGGGGGCTCTGTGCGCTCAACCGCAACTCCGGCTTTGGTCTGCGTGGAGAGGGTCTCCGCGCTGTTCTTTGCCGCACAACCATGGCTGCGACTTTCTTCGCGCTTCAAGCCGGGCAGTCGGATCGACGAAGACGGCGGAACCAAGGAGTAAATTTCAATGAACCTCAATCAGACGACAACGATCCCCAGCGGCAAGGGCATCCAGCGCAAGTGGTTTGTGGTTGACGCCAGCGGCCAGACGCTGGGCCGTCTCGCCTCCCACGCCGCCAGCGTTTTGGCAGGGAAGCTGAATCCGCTTTATACGCCTTACCTTGATATGGGCGATCATGTCATCGTCGTCAACGCTGAAAAGATCCACGTCACCGGCATGAAGGCGGAGAACAAGCTTTACCGGCGATACACCGGCTTTTTGGGTGGCTTGCGTGAGGAGAGCTTCACCAAGCTGCTGGCGCGCCATCCGGAGAAGATTGTGGAAGAAGCGATCAAGGGCATGCTGCCCAAGGGCAAGCTGGGCCGCCAGATGGCCACCAAGTTGAAGGTATACAAGGGCGCCGGCCATCCCCATCACGCGCAACAGCCGGTGGCCCTGGAAGTTCGTGGTTAAGCCGTTGCGGCGCACGCTCGCGGCGGCGAGGCCGATCGGGATCGCAAAGCCGAGCCGATCGTGATCGCCAAGCAAAGCGGATTGTGATTTCAACAGGATTGAGGATTCGAGGACCCATGGCAGACCTGATTCAGTACTACGGAACCGGACGGCGCAAGAGCGCCATCGCGCGCGTCTTTCTTCGCCCCGGTTCGGGCAAGTTCACCGTCAACGGCAGAGAGTTTGAGCAGTACTTCGTGACGCCGGCGCAGCGCGCCGCGGCCCGGCTTCCCTTGGGCATCGCCGACATCAACGAGACCTTCGACGTGGTCACCACCGTCAAGGGAGGCGGCGTGAACGGACAGGCCGACGCGGTCAAGCTGGGCATTGCCCGCGCGCTGATGGAGTTCAATGAAGAGTTGCGCAAGCCCCTGAAGACGGGCGGGATGGTCACACGCGACTCACGTGGCAAGGAACGCAAGAAGTACGGCCAGAGGGGCGCTCGCGCTCGCTTCCAGTTCAGCAAGCGCTAAAGATTTTGCCGTGCAGGTGTAGACCGGCGCCCGGAGTTGCAGGTGCGATTTCAGGAATGAGTTCGCTACGGCACACCGGCTTCGGGGATTCCATCGGCACGGAAAGGCCATGGATTGCCGATGGGCTCGCCGCAGTTCGGCGGGCTTGGCAGGTTGCCTCCTCTCCAGCGTTTGGTTCTCGCCCCAACCCGGCGGGCTCCAGCTCGGGATCGATCTTTTTGGAACCGAGGTTTTGGTTCGGACCTTGCTCTTTCGCTTCACCCACCGGCAGCGCGCTGGTGGCCGGAACTCAATCTCCCTTCGGGGATCTCAATCGCTTCGACAAACAACATCAGCCACGGCGTCATGCTTCGCCAAGACGCCGCCCTCCAGCAGGATGAGGTGCAGGATGTTTGGCAGGTTCGCCGGCGTTGCCGGTTGACCTGGGAAACCGGAAGCGATGCCAACCACAAGGAGCCTCTTATGGCCAGCATTACGATGAAGGAACTGCTCGAAGCCGGTGTCCATTTTGGCCACCAGACCAAGCGCTGGAACCCCAAGATGAAGGAGTACATCTTCGGCGAGCGCAATGGAATCTATATCATCGACCTGCAGAAGACGCTGAAGATGTTCAAGGAAGCGTCCAAATTCGTCACCGATCTGACCTCGACCGGAAAGCTGATTCTGTTTGTGGGCACCAAGCGCCAGGCGCAGGACGCAGTCGCCGAGGAGGCCAAGCGCGCCGGCATGCCTTACATCAACAGCCGCTGGCTCGGCGGCCTGCTCACCAACTGGGTCACCGTGCAAAAGTCGGTCAAGCGCCTGGCGGAGCTGGATGAGATGTCCACCGATGGCCGCTATGAGCTGCTGACCAAGAAAGAGGTCATCAAGCTGGAGCGGGAGCGCAAGAGCCTGTCCACCAATCTCGCCGGCATCAAGAGCATGAAGCGTCTGCCCGATGCGATCTTTGTCATCGACTCCAACAACGAGGCGATCGCCGTGGCCGAGGCGCGCAAGCTGGGTATCCCGGTGGTAGCGGTGGTGGACACCAACTGCGACCCGACCGCGGTGGACTACGTAATCCCCGGCAACGACGACGCTCTGCGCGCCATTCGCCTGTTCACCACCAAGATTGCTGATGCCGCCTATGAGGGAACCCAGTTGATCTCCGACAAGGCCTTCGCCGAGGAGTATGCCGAGGTGCGGCCGCTGGAGAGCGAGGCTCACTTCATCGGCGAGGACGGCGAGGAACTGTTCGCTCCCGTGCATGCCTCCGCCGGCGCCGCTGAGGCGTCCATTGAAGATGTCGAGGACGAGAACATCGACATGAACGCCGCTCTTGGCGGCGGCATTCGCAAGGCGCCCGCCGCCGCGGACGCCGAGTCAGACAGCGAAACCGCCCAGGTGAGCGCCTGAGCCACAGACCGCGCGGGCTTGGCATGGGCCGTGCCGCCACTGCCGAGCCGGAAGAAGGAACAAGTGTGGCGCGGGCTTGGCTCCCGCGCCCTCTTCGTCAGAGCCGCATGCGCTCTCTGCGCTGCCGCCTCTACCGCCAGAAACCAGGAAGGAAAGGTTATGTCTAGCACTGAAGCTGTCAAGATCGACGCCAAACTCGTCAAGGAACTCCGTGAAAAGTCTGGCGCACCCATGGGCGATTGCCTCAAGGCCTTGCAGGAGGCCAAAGGCGATATGGAAGAAGCCTTCGTCGTGCTGCGTAAACGCGGCATGGCGTCGGCGGCCAAGAAGGCCAGCCGCACCACCAACGAGGGAGCAGTCGGATCTTATATTCACGCCGGCGGCAAGATCGGCGTGTTGCTGGAACTCAACTGCGAGTCGGATTTTGTCGCCCGTACGGAGGACTTTCAGAATCTGCTCAAGGACATCGCCATGCACATCGCCGCCGTCGACCCGCGGTATCTGGGCAAGGACGAGGTGACCGCCGCGGATATCGAGCGAGAGAAGGAGATCTATCGCGCCCAGGCCGCGGCCACCGGCAAGCCCGCCAACATCATTGAAAAGATGCTGGAGGGCAAGATGGCCAAGTTCTACGAGGAGGTCTGCCTGTTGGAGCAGCCCTTCATCAAGGATCAGGGCCTGAACGTCGCCCAGTTGATCGCTCAGAAGGTCGCCAAGCTGGGCGAGAATATCAGCGTGCGCCGCTTTGCCCGTTTCAAGATCGGCGAGCCCACCTTCACCGTCGCCGCGGCCAAGGCGGTGGCGGCGGGAGAGCGGCCAGCATAGCCCCGGCAGCGTCGTCGCAGTTCACAC
This sequence comes from Acidobacteriota bacterium, assembly GCA_021819585.1. Taxonomy (GTDB): domain Bacteria; phylum Acidobacteriota; class Terriglobia; order Terriglobales; family Acidobacteriaceae; genus Granulicella. The sequence continues at coordinate 305 of JAKAQS010000309.1, read as the reverse complement.
CGGGCCGGGAGAAGATCCCCGGCCGCTTCGCTCGCTGCGCGCATAGGCCTCGTCTCCCTCCTGAGGCATTGTCCGTCTCCAGGCGCAGGGAGCCTGCGGCGAACCATGGCCCGGCGCTGCCCTGGTCCGATGCGCAGGCCGGGAAGGCAGCCTGGATTGGCGCTGCGGCGTTGCAGGATTGTTGCCGTCCCGGCTCCGGAGTTTCTAGTCTTTTCCAATCGAAGGATGAGCCTGAACGGGGGAGTTTTCGGCGGGCAGCGCGGGTGGCTCCTTATGGAGGATCTTTTCACATATATCTGGCAGTG
>JAKAQS010000053.1 GCA_021819585.1 Acidobacteriota bacterium | reverse complement strand
ACTCGATAAGAGGAAACGGAGCCACAATGCGGAAGTTGTCCCAATCCCCATAAGGTTTGCGGGTGTAGTCCCAGGAGACCTGCATCGGAACGCTGAAGTTATCCGCGGCGGCAAAGCTCGAGTTGCTGGTGCTGCCGCTAAAGCCCATCGCCACGGAGAGATAATTTGTAGCTTTGTCCCACTGCGCAGGCGCCACCAGGCGAGCGAGGCCACGCAGGATGATCTCGCTGTCGGAGCGATCCTCAATCTGCATGTGAGCGTCAAACTCCCCATCCGTCTTCAGCGCCCCGGTTGCAAGGAAGTGGTCGAAAAACGGATAGGGGGGCAGAGCGGGCGTCTGTTCCAGCGTAGAGGCTCCGGATGCCGGAATCACCAGTGCCGGCTTGTCACGCACCGCTGCAACCAGTAAACGATAGGGAGCCACCTCTGGCGTGCTGTCCAGCCAGATCTGCCCGGTCGGCAGTTGCACGGTGGTGATCACGGGTTGAACTGGCCTGGCGAGGGAAGGTCCGGTATGATATCGACGCCGACGCCAACGATGGCGGGAGCCGTTGTGAATCCCTTGGCATGCAGCAATGCCTCCAGCAGCGTGTCCTTGTCTTTGCAGTCGCCATATTGATTCGCCAGAACCTGCGCCGCCGGATGCGGTTCAAATCTGCCTATGCCAAAATCGACGCCAATGTAATGGATGTGGGTGGAGACAAAGGCATAGATGGCCTTTACCTGCTCTTCAGGCGTTTTGGCGTCCTGCGTAATCGTGTTGGCCTGGGCGCGAATCGCATCGTTGGGGACGGACTGAGGAGCAGCCAGTCCGCGGTACCACTCGCCTACCTGCTGCCAGCTACGGAAGCTGGTCCATGCAATATCGGGCCTGGAACCCCCGGGCGCGGGCGTGGCCTGCTTGCCGGTTTCAGAGGTTGGACTCAGTTGGCTGGAACTCCAGCGATAGACGATGCGGCCACCCGAGTGCGCCACGGCCGGCTTGAGGCCAGGGCTCCATACCTGAACGTATTTGTTGGCCGGTACATCCAGCTTTACGGTCTCTGCCAAATAAACCGAGTCTTTCGGGAGAGCGAGGCCGCTCCAGAACTCGCCGGGAGCTTCTGCGCGAGTCTGCGCAATTTTGATCCGGTACTCCAGGAGATCGCCCGGTCGCAGGCCGCGCACGGGAATCTGCAGAACCTCCAGATCCGAGTACAGAGGCGCCTGCTGGGTCACCGCCGCCGGCTGCGTCATAGCATCCGTGGCAGGAGTGACAGTGCTTGTGCCGTCCGCGTGCGTCACCGTCACGCTCTCTACCTGAGCGGACTGAGTGCGGGAGGCATAAGTTGCGCTGAGAACAGAAAAGGCTCGCACGCCTGCTTCATTCTGCACCTTCACCCGGAGATGGGCTTCTTCCACACCCGTGCCGTCGTCGTTGTATCGAAATCCTATCTCGGACTGCTCGACGACATCGGCCTCCGCGGCGTAGGGGGACTGGCTCGGAACGGCCGGTTTGCCCTGCGCCGGCTTGGCTGCGGATGCAGATTGCCCGGCGAGAAAAAGCAGAGCGGCAAGAGCGGGAGGGAACACCTGAACGCCTCCGAATGCAGAATGGTGAAAACCGGTTGACCTTGTTTGCGCAAAAAGTATCTGCACTAAGCTACCTCAGCCCGGCGGAGTTTGAAAATCGCTGGGAGAGCCCAAATTGGCAGCCAGCAGCCTGAAATCCGCGGCAACCGAAATGGGCGGCAGAGATGCCGGCCGATGAAAAGCCTGGAAAGTGATGGGCCTGTTTTCCCACCTTTCCCACTTATCTCGAAGATCGAAGAAGCCTGTTTCCACGCTACCACTGCCTGTAGAAAAACTAGATGGATCAGTCTTTCTCGGCCCGCCAGGGGATGCGCATGCTCAGGGCAACGCCGCTTCTCTGCTTTTCGATATGCAGCCCCACAGAGTGTCGGTCCCTTGCCTCTCCTCTGGAAACGGACGAGGATTCGGCAGGCATGCGGCTGAGGGTTTGAGGAGGGGTGGGTGGACCCGCTCCGGGAGACGATCCTATCCACAATCGCCCCAGACGGCTACTCCCGGAAGATCCCTCTACGCTCCTGGACGCTCTTCGCCGCCGCTACTCGCTCCGGCCTTCCGCTGCGCCCGGCCACCTTCGCCCAAACCCGTGCGGCTGAGCGATAATCAGGGTGACGTGCGCACGCCTGCGCCGCCACGCCGCAAGGAGACAACTCGAACACATGAAAAAACTGGCTGGAATTCTGGTCCTGCTCTTCGCTTTCACCACCGCGTCTTTCGCAGATATCGTCGTGCTGCACGATGGCCGCAGCTACTCCGGAACCTTCACAGGCGCCCCCACCGGCAAACTCGTCTTCAAGGGACTGCATGGCACCCAGTACACCTTCCCGCTCGCGCAGGTACAGTCCATCGTCTTCTCCAACGTCGCCGACCATATCACCCTGCGTGGCGGCCACGCCTACAGTGGCCAACTGGTCGGCCTCTCCACCGTGCCCTTCAACGGCCAGAACGGCATCTCCTACGTCTTCCCTCTGGCTGACGTAACCACGGTCATCTTCGCCGAGCAGCCGTCGCCGTCGGCGCCGATGGAGAATGCATCAATGGGCCAGGCTGGCGCGCCGATGGCGAATGGCGAGCCGATGCCGGGCGCACAGATGGCTGGTGAACCGATGGCAAACGGCGCACCCATGGCGAATGGCGCAGTGGCCTACGGCCCATCGGGAGCGGCCAACATGCGTAACGCCATCGTCGTTCCGGCCGGCACGCGGATCGATGTCCGCACAGACGTCCCCATTGACACCACCAAGGACACCCTCGGCATGGAGTATGACGCCACCGTCCAGAACAATGTTCGCGACAGCACGGGAGTCGTCAGCATCCCCGCCGGAACGCGCGCCAAGCTTCAGGTGATTGACGCGTCGCAAGGTGGTATCCACGGCCAGGCCTACGCCGTCGACCTCTACGGGATCCTGGTCAACGGTACGCCCTACCTGGTCGATTCCAGCTCCGTCGGAGGCCAGGAGGGAGTCGGCATGAACAAGCGGACGGCGCTGTTCGGAGGCGGCGGACTCGCCCTCGGATCTCTGCTCGGCGCAGCCTTTGGCGGTGGAACCGGCGCAGCCATCGGCGCACTCGCCGGCGGAGCCGGCGGAATCGGCACGCAGATATTCACCCACGGAAAGACCGTCAAGATCCCTGCTGAAACCGTCCTCAGCTTTCAGTTGCAGCGCACCCTCGTTCTGCACCCGTAATCATGCTCCCGGAGCGAGCCGGCATCCTCCGGCTCGCCAAGCCGGTGCGTATCAGTTGGCGTTGCGCACCTTACCTGCCAGGTGTAACCCGATGCATCGAGCTTTCATCAGCGCTCCCTTTCCGGGATCTCCGTCAGGCTTGTCTGCCGGAACGAAATGAAAAGGTGACAACAAGCCCGCGTCGGAGGCCGATCCATACGGAGACACCCTAGTCCAGGCTCTGCGCCCCGTTTCCGTCCAGCAGCGCCAATACATTTGCTCCCACCCGGTCCACCAGTTGGGGACGCCCGGGCATCATGTCCTGGCAGTTATACAGCACCACAATCGCCCGGTCCTCCCTCGGTTGGAAGATGACCAGCGACGAGTATCCGCCCGTGCCGCCATCGTGGAAGTACTTATCCTCTCCCGGCCGCACCAGCCACGCCAGAGCAATCTTCACTACCCCGCCCGGATCGACATTCGCTCGCGGCTCCAGAACCATGGAGATCGCCTTCGACAGGGTTGCTCCGGCCCCAGTCCCTGGCCGGGCACGCTCCGGATGCATCAGGAGGTCACAGTACGTCAGAAGATCCTCCGCCGTGGAGCGCAGCCCGCCCGCCCCAGCCAGCGCATTCAGGCTCCATGGTCCGGCGGGATTGTGCGCGCCCTGGTAACCTTGAACGAACCTTTTCTCCTGCGCAGGCGAAAGCGTCATCACCGTATCCTTGAGCCCCATCGGTCCAGTCACTTCCTTCTGGATCAACTCCTCATAGGTCATCCCGGCCTTCTGCGCCAGGGCAAACCCCAGCAGCCCCACTCCCAGATTGCTGTAGAGAAACTCCGGCTTCTCCGGCCGCCCCACGCCATGTTCGCTTAGAAAGGCCCGCAACTGCTCGGGACCATAATCGGCATATGGATCAGCCAGGCTGGACGGCTTCAGATTCACCGGCAGCCGCGGCAACCCTGAATGGTGCGTCGCCAGATCCAGCAAAGAGATCTCCGGCCCATCCGGCTTCGCCACCCAACCGGCCGGCAGTAACTCCCGCACCGGCTGGTCCAGCGTCACCCTCTTCTGCGCGACCATCTGGGCCAAGGCCAGGGCCGTGAAGGTCTTGGTAATCGACCCAATCTCGAAGATCGAGTCAGACCTCGCCGAGCCTAACGCCATCACCTCGCGCCGGCCATTGTCCAACACCCCAACAACTACTCCGCCCTGCGGCCACGCCTGCACAAGGGGCGCGAACTCCTGCCCCAGAGCGCCGGGAAGATCCTGTAGCGCGAGCGGAGGCCGCGCCGGCAGCATCCTTGGCATCTGGCTCGCCGCGCCTGCCATCCGAGTCAGGTCCAACTGTAGTGGCTGGCCCTGCGACCACGTACCTGTGATGCTCTTTCCGCTTTCGTTCAGTGTGCCTTCATACATTCCATGGACGGCCGGCACGGTCAGCGTCAGCTTGCTCCCCTTGAGCCTCACCTGCGCGCAAGCAATGCCCATTGCACCCTGGTCGATCGAGTCGAGCGTTCCGGCGATGACGCCTCCCGGCTGAGCGTGGAGGTGGAAGACGAGCCGCAGCGTCACATTGCCGGCTCGTAGCGCTCCCTCCCAGTCACCGTCCACCGGCGAAGGCTCGACCGCCGCCAACTCCCCTGCCGTCGCCGTCTGGTGGAAGACCAGCGGCATCGTCTGTCCCCCCTGTCGCCAGGCGCCCGTCAGCGTCCTCCCGTCCGCGCTCAGCGTGCCGCCGTAGGCGCCCTGGACCGCGGGCACGGCAAAATCCAGCGTTTCGCTGCTCAATTTCACATCGGTGCAGGGCAGGCCCATCGCGCCTTGCGATGGTGAATCGAGCGTGGCGCTCAGGGCACCATCTGCCGAAACGCGAAGATGCAGCACCAGCGGCAGCTTGCCGGCGATCATTCCCTGCCACGTTCCCGCCACGGTCTGACTTGTCACCGTTTTTACTGTCACCGTCTGCGGCCACGCCGCCGGCGCAGCCAGAATTCCTCCCAGAAAGATCAACAGCCCCAGCTTTTTCGTCACGCATGCCGCCTTGGCGGAGCGGCCACTCCCGACGGCCTCTCCTTAGCCTGAATTCCCATTTTACTGATCCGGCCCAAAAGGCTGAGTCCATCCATTCCCACTCAAACCGCAACCAATGCGGCTTGGATGGGGCGCCCATCGCCGTGCCCTTTTGAGCCGGATCCATAAGTTCCTGTCGGAGCAAGTATACGCACACAGGCCTCGGCTTCCGGGCATTCCTTCCTGGTTATTTTCTGGGCGGCCCCAAGGCGCCCGAAGAACCAGAACCCAGATTATTTTGTTGTTGGGAGCACAGACAGACCATGCCTCGGAAGAGAACTCAGTTGCGCAGCCTTCGCGCCGTAAAGATATCGTCCAGCCGCTTCTGCTCTTCGCGCATTTGCTCTCGCTCGAACGCCTCTCTTTGCTTCTTTAGCATCTCAGAGAGGATCTCCCGGTCCCGGTGTACTGCCTGGTAGACCTTGAGCTGTCGCTGCCGCTCTTGCTCCAGCACCTGGAGATGAGCCAGCAAGCCCCTGAGGCGTTCCTCGATTCCATGTTCTTCACGCAGCAGGGCCTGCAGCATTCCTCCAGCCATGCACCTGCTCAGAGCCTGCTCCCGATCTCTGCGCCGGGCGTCCATTGCCGTCCGCAACTCCGCCGCCTGGCGCTCGGTATGAACCATCTCCGCCCGAATCTTGTTCAGGACGCCCTCCTCGCGCCGTTCGGTATTCTCGCGAACTCTGAGGACTGCCGTCAGAGGAAACTGAAATGCCATCGCCACCCACCCTTCCCTACCGTACTGCGCCCGAATCTACTCCGGCAGCGCCATCAAGAGCTTGACGGATTCCGCATAGGGGCACAGCACCCCGGCATCCTGCTGCAGGAATCCGTTCAGCGCCGGCAGATTCTGCACCGCCTGATCCAGCCCAGGATCGGAGCCCTTCTGATAGGCTCCAATCCGGATCAGGTCCTCGGAACGCGCATACGCCGCCATCGACCGGCGCAAAGTTCCGGCTTTGGCGAGGTGCTCTCGGGAGACCACCTTGGGCATCAATCGGCTCAGGCTGTCGAGCACGGAGATCGGAGGATAATGGTTGCGCATCGCCAGAATTCTGTCCAGAACCACATGCCCGTCCAGAAGCGAACGGACCGTGTCCACCACGGGATCCTGTTGATCGTCGCCCTCCATCAGCACGGTATAGAAGGCGGTAATACTGCCCTGCGCAAAGTTTCCCGCCCGCTCCACCAGCCCGGCAAGCATGTTCAACACCGAGGGCGTGTATCCCTTGGCGGTCGGCGGCTCCCCGGCCGCGAGCCCAATCTCCCGTTGCGCCATCGCAAACCGGGTCAACGAGTCGGTGACCAGCAGGACGTTCTTTCCCAAACCGGCAAAGTACTCCGCAACTGCCGTAGCCGAGAGCGCGGCTCGAATTCTCTGCAGGGGTGACTGATCGGAAGTGGATACGATCACCACCGCGCGGCGCCGTCCCTCTTCTCCCAGCACCTCCAGAAACTCTCCCACTTCACGGCCGCGCTCACCCACCAGAGCCAGCACAGTCAAGTCAGCCGAGGTGCCCCGCGCCATCATTCCAATCAGGGTGCTTTTGCCCACGCCGCTGCCGCCAAAGATGCCGATACGCTGTCCTCGACCGCAGGTAAGCAGACCGTCGATGGCGCGGATGCCGCATCCCAGCGGCTCTCGGATCGGAACACGTTCCATCGGCAACGGAGCGCTTCCACCCAGGCTCATGGAGCCAGTGGCTCGATACTCTCCCTTGCCATCCAAGGGCTTCCCTGCCGGATCGATCACCCGACCCAGCATCTCCATGCCGACCCGCACTGCGGGACGCGCTCCCCAGGCGACAATGGAGTCCCCCAGGCGAACTCCGCGAGGATGATCCACAGCCATCGACAACACGGTGGTTCCACGAAAGCCGATGATCTCGCCCTCGTAGACCCTTCCTCTTGCGGTTCGCACCTCGCAGGACTCGCCTACGAACCCGGACGGCCCCTCTGACTCCATCAGGCTGCCGAGCACCTGGCTCAAACGACCCGTCCAACGCAAAGTCGAGCCGGCCTCCAGATGACGCAGATACGGCGTCAGCATCAGTTGAGTCATCTCTTCTTCGAGCCCTTCCCCGGCCGTAGCGCCAGCAGATCAAAGAAGCCGTGTTCCACCTCTTTCAATTGCGCTTCCAGGCTGAAGTTGGCCATCCCGAGTTCGGTCTCCAAAAGACAGTCCTGATCACTTAGTGCCGCATCCTCTTCCACCTTCACCCTTACCCCGGCCACCGGCTCGGCGAAGAAGATCCTCCAGCGTTCACCTTTTCCCTTGCCGACGCGCACTGTGGCGCTGGATCCCTTCCGCAACTTCTCCACCGCGATCCTCACCAGAGAAGCCAGCAGCATGGGATCCACCTGGGCCTCGCGGTGCAGAATCTTGGCCGCAATGGCCAGCGCCAACTGCACAATCTCGGCTTCCGCCCGGCCAAAGTATTGGTCGCGTTCCTGGGCAAAGTCTGCGATGGCCGTCCGAACCAAGGTCCGCTCAGCCTCCAGTTTTCCCTCATACTCGCGGCGGATCCTCTGTTCGGCCTCACGAACCGCCTCCGCTCTCTCCTGCTGGATGCGGCGCGCAAGCTCCTGATGGGACATCTCCACTTCGGCGCGCGGCGGGTTGGCATCGCTCCCTGCAAGATCCGCAGGCGCCGACTCAGCCGGACCGTGATCCGCAGAGCTGGGTGCGGCGAGGCCAGACACTTTGTGGCCGGAGGTCGATCCCTTGGATGCCAGATCACGATAGACCAGTGACCGCACCGCACCGTTTGCCGGACGCTCCGCGGCCAGAACGCTAGAGGACATACTCATCTTCTCCCTCACTTTTCAGAACGATCTTCCCTTCGGACTCCAGCTTGTGCGCGATAGCGATGATCTCGGACTGGGCCTTGGCTACATCCTTGCTCCGCACTGGTCCCATGGCCTCCGCATCTTCTTTCATCATCTCCACGGCGCGCGAGGACATGGTGCGGTAGAAGTGGCTGCGCAACTCCTCGCCGGCGCCCTTGAGGGCGACCATCAGCATCTTCTTATCGATGGCGTTCATCAACTCGCGCAGTTCCTGATCGGGCACCTCGAGAAAGTCCTCGAAGGTAAACATCAGGTCGCGGATGTTCATGACCAATTGCGGTTCGTCTTTCTCGATATTGTCCAGAATCTCACGCGCCACCAGAGGATCAAGACGATTCAGCAGCTCAGCCACCTCTCGGAAGCCGTACTCCGTGCGCTTGCTCTGATCACCCACCGAGCGCAGCCGCCGATTGAGGACCGTGGATACCTTGTTGGCGACCTCGGGAGAAAACTGACCTATATTTGCCAGCCGCTTGACGCAGTCAGCCCGCACCCCCGGCTCCAACTTCATCAACAGCGCCGAGGCCTGCTTCACATCAAGATGACCGAGAATCAGCGCCTTGGTCTGGGAGTGTTCTCCTACCAGAAATCGAGCCAACTGCCTCGGATCGGCCTTCTTCAAGGACTCCATCCGCATGGTATTGGAGTCGTTCGGGCGCAATAATTGCTGCAGCATGGCCTTCGCTCCACTGTCACCGAATGCCTTGGTCAGCAACCGGGCGGCGACATCGTGTCCGCCCACAGCCAGGAAGTCCTGAGCGACCATGATCTGGTGAAACTCCTCCAACACCTGAGCCGCGGTCTCGAATGGAACCGAAGTCAAAGCCGCAAGCTCCGCACTGACGCGATGCACCGCCTCCTCGGGAAGGTTCTGCAGAATTGCGGCCGCCGCTTCCTCGCCAAGCACTGACAGCAGAATCGCGGCCTTGCGTGTACCGCTCAGCGGCGCCGACTCCAGAACACTCATAAGCTCTCCTCCCGTAACCATGCCTGGACGGCGCGAGCTGTATTCACCGGCTTCTTCTTGATCATCTCCACAGTCTCCTCCTTCAATTGCCCCGCTCTCTGGGTGGCGTTCAGGAATGAGGTGGAAGCCAGGACAGGGGGCTCGTTGCCAACTGGCGGAGCCAGGGCCGGCTGCTCCGCCCCGAGAGCCAGGGCATGCTTCTGAACCGGGCGCAGCACAAACAGATACGCCAGCAGGAACAACGCCAGCAGGGAGAGCGGACGCAGTACGGCGGCATAGTCCGTCACCACCTTCTGAACCTTCTCCCCGAAGCCCGGCGCGGGCATCGCGTTTAGATCCGCATCCGTGGCGAAGGGCATATTTTGAACGCTGATCGTATCTCCCCGCTTGGGATCAAACCCGATGACCGCCTCGGCAAGCTGCTGAATCTGATTCAACTCGGCCTGCGTCCGCGGTCTGCGCGTGAAGCTCACCTTGCCGGCGTGAACACTCTTCACCACCGCATCATCCACCAGGAGCGCAGCGCTGATCCGTTGCACCCCACCGGCCGGCGTCAGACTGCGAATCACAACTCGATTGACCCCGTAACGCGCATTGTCCGTCGTCGAGAGGTGGGTGGGGCCTGGCGTGGTCACCTGCTTGGCGGCTTTGGCCGGCTTGGGCGCAGGCACGTTGCTCGCCGTTCCCGGCACGCCCCCCAAGCCCGTTTCTCCGGTCTCCTGCTCCTGTGCCTTCTGATCACTCAGCAGGGCACTCGTCGTCGGATCATACTTCTCCTGACTCATCTCACTGGAAGAGCGGTCGTAGACGGCGTTCACGCTGGCACGGATATTTCCCACCCCCACCACAGGCTCCAGCGTGCGAATCAACTGCTGGGTCAAAGCCGTTTCCAGCCCCTCACCCCCCGCAGATCCATCCTGCCTGACGTTGAGCGCCTGATCGGAGTCCGCATCGATGATGTTGACGTCCTCGGGCTTGAGCCCCTCCACCGCGCCGGAGACCAGGCGGGCGATCGCCCGCACCGCGTCCTTGGAGATGTCGTCGCCTTTCAGCTTCAGAATCACCGAGGCTTTGGCCGGGCGCTGCTGTTCCTGATAGATGGAGTCGGTGGCCATCACCAGATGCACCCGCGCACTCTTCACATCGCTCAGGGTCTCAATGGTGCGCTCCAGCTCACCCTCCAGGGCTCTCTGGTAGGTCACCTTCTCATCAAACTCGGTTTCGCCCCAGGACATCTTGTCGAACAGCTCAAAGCCCATCCGCCCGCTGTGCGGCGCACCTTGCGATGCGGTCTGCATTCTGGCTTCATCCAGCTTGTCCGCCGGCACGCTGATCGTATGTCCGTCCGCGCTGATCTGGTGCGGAATGCCCTGCGCATCCAGTTGCGCCGCGAGCATCTGAGCATCGGCGGGATCCAGCCCTGTATACAGCGGCTTGTAGTCCGGGGATCCCAGCAAGCTGGTGAAGACCGCCAGCAGCACGGCCGCGGCCCCCGCACCGGCCACGAGAAGCATCTTCTGACGTTTATCCCGGCTCGCCCAGAACTGTTGCGCCTGTTTTGTAATCTCGCTCAACCCAGCCATAGCCCCTCAGTTTTAAAACTGCATCTTCTCAATGTCCTGGTACGCGCTCACGATCTTGTTGCGGACCTGCATCATGAGCTGAAAGGAGGCGTCCGCCTTCTCGACTGCGATCATGACGCTGCTCATATCGCCGCCCCTGCCGGCAATCAGATTGTTGATCTGCACGCCGGCGTTGTTGTTGACGGCGTTCACGCTGTCAACCGCATTCTTCAGAACAGCGCCAAAACTGAGACCATCGGCGCCTTCACTGCTGTCCAGACCGCCGATGGCGCCGCCAACCGGACCGCCATCCAGCGTCGCGCTGCCGGGCAGATTCAAGTTGGGAGAACCACTGAGACTCACCTGACCCATCGCCGCACCTCAACTTAAATCGTCTTCAAGATATCGATCGATTCCTGAATCATCTGCTTGGCCGCATTCACCGCCGAAGCGTTCAACTGATACGAGCGCATCGCGCTCATCAGATCCACCATCTCGCTGGAGGGATTGATCGCCGGATACTCCACATATCCTGAAGCATTCGCATCCGGACTCCCCGGCTCATAACGCATCACCGGCGGCGTCGGGTCATCGATGACCTGAGAGAGCTGTACGGATCCCTCCGGCGGCTGCCCGAAGCGCGACATCCCTGCAAAGACCAGGCCGAAGGGAGTCGGATTCCGCGCGGTAAAGACAACCTCCTTGCGCACGTAGGGGCCTCCTGCATCGGTGTGGGTGGTCTCCGTATTGGCCAGGTTCGCGGAGGTTACCTCCGCACGCAGCCGTTCGGCGCTCAGAGCCGAACTGCTGATTTCCAGCATGTCAAATAGACTCATCGTCAGTTTCCTTCCTTGATGGCGGTTATCACCATCTGCAGATCGGACTTCACCAGTTGCACGCCCATCTGGAACTGCAGTTGCGTCTGGGCCAGCATCATGCTCTCGCGATCGACGTTGACATTGTTGCCGTCCGGCCTCTCGGGCAGGCCGCTGGTCTCGAGGGTTGCCTCTTCCAGACGCGGACCCTGGAGATCCTCCATGCCCCCATCCATACCGTCATCGGTTCCATCCTCGGGCTCCTCCTGCCAGCCCTGCTGCATCACCTGGCGCAGCGCCGCACCGAAGTTGACATCCTGGGTGTGATACCCCGGCGTGTCGATGTTGGCCATATTGGCGGTGATCAACTGCTGGCGGTCATTGAGCACCTTCAGGTAGCCCTGCAACATGTCGATCGAGGAATAAATGGGCATTTATGCGGTCCTCCTGGGGGGTAATCCGTACTCTCGAATCCGGTTGCGAAGCGTACGCAGACTGATGCCGAGCATCTCGGCGGCGTGGGTCCGATTTCCATCCGTCAGAGCCAACGTGTTCTCCACGTGCATGCGCTCGAGTTCGCGAATCGGCGTTCCGGCCAGCGCCGCCGGCGACGGAACCAAGGGCTGTCCGGAGGGTGGGCAGGCTGAGGATGCGGTCGGCTTGCTTGTAGCCTGGTATGCGATCTGAAACTCCCGGTCAAAACAGTCGGCATCCAGATCCTGAGTTCCGCTCAGGGTAACCACCCGGCGCATGAAATTGGCCAGTTCGCGCACGTTTCCAGGCCAGGAATGGGTCTGTAAACGATCCAGAAACTCCGCGCGAAGCCGACGAGTCTGTCTCTCATCCGGCGTCCGAACCTGCGCCATGTACTTCTCCGCAAAATACTGCGCCAAGGCGGGAATATCTCCTTTGCGCTCCCGCAAAGGCGGCAGCGTAAGCGGGATCACATTCAGACGGTAGTAGAGATCGCCGCGAAACTGCCCACGCTCCACCAGTGCGGCCAGCGAAACATTGGTGGTGGCAATCACGCGGATATCAACAGGCACGCTGCGCGCCTCGCCCAATCTTTCAATTTCCCGCTCCTGGAGCGCCCGCAACAACTTGGGCTGCAGATGCAGCGGCATCTCGCCGATCTCATCCAGTAGAATCGTTCCCCCATGAGCCTGCTCGAACTTGCCCTGCTTGACCCCCACGGCTCCGGTAAAGGCTCCCCTTCCATGCCCGAAGAGTTCGCTTTCCAGCAGTGACTCGGGAACGGCGGCGCAGTTGACCGCGACAAACGGCTTGCCGCTGCGATCGCTGGCCTGATGAATGAACCTGGCCAACAGTTCCTTGCCCGTGCCGCTCTCGGCCTCGATGAGCACATCGGCATTGGCGCCGGCGGCGGCGAAGGCGCGCTCGAGGGTGCGCTGCAAGAGCGGCGACTGTCCAATAATCCCGCTTTCCGGCTGGCTCTCTCGGGACGGCTTCCGCAGCGCCCGGTGCATCACCCTGGCCGCCGTCCTCTGCAGTTGATCGAACGAGATCGGCTTGGTCAAATAATCCAGCGCGCCATCGCGCATCGCACTCACCGCGTCGGGTACGGAACCGTAGGCCGTCAGCAAGATCACTGCCGTGGACGAGGAGATCTGCCGCGTCGAGCGCATCACCTCCAAACCGGTGCCGTCCGGCATTCGTATGTCGGTCACCACCAGGTCAAACTCCCTACACTCCAGGTAGCGGACGGCCTCACGCACCGATCCTGCCGCCTCCACCTTCCATCCGTGGCGCAGAAAGTTTGCGCGCAGCGCCGTCCGAATGCCCGGCTCATCATCAACTACCAACACAGAGGAGACACTCTCACCGGTCATATCGCAGGAAACTCCAATTGAAACGTACTTCCGCAACCCTCTTGACTCTGTATGCGGATCGAACCTCCATGGAACGCGGCCAGCCGTTTGCACACTGCCAGCCCCAATCCCGGGGTGCCGCCGCCGGCGCTGTAGCCAGCCTCGAAGATCCGCTCCTTCTGCTCAGCCGGAATTCCGCAACCCGTGTCACTGACCTCCAGCAATACCCGCCGAGACGCCGGCGGCGCTGCCGCGCGCACCCGGACATCCACCTTCCCTCCGGCGGGAGTATGCCGAATCGCATTGCACACCAGGTTGAGCAGAACCTGGCGCAGCAGATTCTCGTTGCCTTCCATCCGCGCGCCGTCCTCGATATCCACCCCCAGCAACACGCCGGCCTGCTCGGCAATGGGACGGACGAACGCGGCTCCGTCGCGAATGCACGCCGAGAGATCCAGAGCAAACCTCTGCCATCCGTTGCCACTTTGCAGGCTCAATACGTTATTCACCGTGGCCGAGAGCAGCCGTATGCCGGCGCGCAGGTGCGAGACCCACAACTCGCTCTGGGCGGGCTCCTCCGCCAGCAACCCCGCAAACAGCTCCATGCTAGCCAGTGGGTTTCTCATCTCATGGGCCAGAATCGCCGCCACCTCCGCCAACGCCATGGCGTTGCGGGCCGCCTCACGCTCCCGCTCCGCATCCTTACTGGCTGTAATGTCTCGCAGAATCCATATGCTCTCCAGCGAGGCTCTCTCCGTCCCTGCCGAAGACGCCAGAGAGGATTTCTTCGTGGAGGAACTTGATAGCCGGCGATGGCTGATCGCCAGCCAGCGCTTCTTTCCACCAGCCTCCATGGCGATCTCACGATCCGACGGCCCCTCGGCGTCATGGGCTGGCGCCTGTAGATGAACCTTGCACATCGTGGCAAGATCTTCCAAACAGCGCACCTGCTCCGGGCCAACCTCCGCACCCAACTGAAGCAGCCGGCGCGCCTCCGGATTGATGGTGAAGATGCGGCCTGCGGTATCCAGCACCAGCACGCCGCACGGCATCGAATCCAGGATCTGCTGCAGGGCGCCCCGCATCTGGTGGTTCTCCGCCAGACTCCACGTCAGAGCGGCATTGCGCTCGGCGAGCTCCGTTCCCAGTTGCCCGACCTCTCGCTGCAAGTCACGATAGGAACTCTCCAACTGCGCGGACGCGGAGATGAACTCTGAAAATGCGGCTGACAGCAGTTCCGGACCGCGCAACGATCCAAGCGCCGCATCCTCGATGTGATTTTGATGAGAACCGGGCAACATTTGCCTACTCCTGCCTCATCCGGAAGCACGATAGTGGCCAAACCCCGAGCTTGGTGAGAGCATTCACACGGGAAGCGCGATAGCGCCTCAGCCTGAATGCGCTCGGAACCAAGACAGGATTTTCCCGAGGCTTCTTCTCGCCCTCAGAGCACAATATGTTCGGCCAGAATCTCCCGCTCCTGCCCCGCCAGAATCGTCGCCCGTTCGATGACGTTGCGCAATTCGCGAACATTGCCCGGCCAGGGGTGTGCCCGCAGCCTTGTGAGCGCCTCCTCGCTGAGCACCTTGCCGGCCTGAAACCTGGCGATGAAGCTTACCGCCAAGGCTCTCAAATCGCCCATCCGCTCGCGCAGCGGAGGCAAGATGATCGGAAACACCGCCAGGCGATAGTACAGATCCTCGCGAAACTGCTGCCGCTCGATCTGTTTCTTCAGGTCCACATTGGTGGCCGCCACCACCCGGACATCCACCTTCAAGTTGTCGTTACCACCCAGGCGCTGCACCTCGCCTTGCTCCAGAAACCTGAGCAGCTTGCTCTGCAGGGAGAGCGGCATGTCGCCAATCTCATCCAGAAACAACGTTCCTCCATGGGCTGCATGGACGCGGCCGATGCGGGACTGCACCGCGCCGGTAAACGCTCCCTTGCTGTATCCAAACAGCTCCGCCTCCAGCAGCGACTCCGGAATCGCCGAACAGTTCATCACCACAAACGCCTGCTTTCGCCGGGGGCTGATCTGATGAATCTCCTGAGCCACCAGATCCTTGCCCGTGCCGCTCTCTCCCATCACCAGCACGGTGGTATCGCGCGCCGCCACCATGCGCGTCATGCGAAACACGCTCTGCATCGGGTCGGTCTCCCCCACCATGCCCCGCAGGGTGTTCGCGTCCCGCCGCAAGGCGCGTCCCGACTCATCATCGATCGCGCGCACCGAAGCGAGGGGCGCGGCGAATCGATCCATGTTCAAAAGGTCCATGACGGACCTGGCCAGCGGCGAGGAGCAACCGTCCCGGGAGACCAGATCCCCGCTCTGCAAGTTCATCGTGACCACCTGCGTGTTGGGAAACCTCCGCTGGATCATGCGCTGAAACTCGCCCGGCTCCAGGTCCGGCAGCCCCGGATCCAGCAGCAGGACACCCTCCCCGCCGCGATGCTGGTTGAGCACCTCCAGCGCGACGGCCCCGCTGCCCGCCTCGACCACCTTCCAGCGCGGATAGCTGAGCTTCTCCCGCAGGCCCGCGCGGATGTTTGCATTGGAGCTGACGACAAAGACATTGGTGGGGAACAGAACTTCCTGCGGTACAAACGATGTGACCTGCATCTGCTGAGACTCCTGCCTGCCCGGAGAGCCGAAACATGGCAAACGGCGTTGAGGGGAGATGAGAAGAAGAGATGGAAAGAAGAGATGAAAACCAGGAGGCGGAAGAGTCACTGGCAGGAGGCAATCACTCTCCGCCGGGCGAAGGCTCAGGTATCGCGAAGTTCGTACCCGAAGCCCCGGATGGTATGCGTCAGCTTCCGTTCGCCCGGCCCATCCACCTTGTCACGCACATACTTCATGTACACATCCACGATGTTGCTGGACGGATTGTGCGGAGCGTTCCACACCTCTTCAAAGAGGGTGGCTCGCGAAACCGGCCGCCCGGCATGGCGCAGCATACACTCCAGAATGGAAAACTCGCGCGGAGTCAGATCGATCCTCCGGCCGTTCCGCTCCACACGATGCTCTTCGCGGTATAGCCTCAGGTCACCCACCTCCGACATGTTCGGAACCACGCCGGAGTGCCGCCGCAGCAGCGCCTGCACCCGGGCCAACAACTCCGCAAAGGAGAACGGCTTGCTGAGAAAATCGTCCGCCCCGCTTTGCAGCGCTTGTACCTTGTCCTCCACCTGACAGCGCGAGGCCAAGACCAGGATCGGCATCCGCGGCCGCTCCGGCCGAATCCGCCGGATTAACTCCAAGCCATCCAGACCAGGCAGACTGAGCTCCAGAATCGCCAGGTCGAAGCGCCGCTGACGAAGTGCGGAAAGCGCTGTTTCGCCATCCAGCAGGGTCTCTACGCGGTAGGACTCCGCCTCCAGTTCCTGTCGCAACAGATTGGCCAGTGAAGCATTCTCATCCACAATCAATAAAGTTAAGCTGAGAGATGGTTTGACCTCGCTACGTTTCATCGCCCGGCTGGCCTTCCGTTCCTCATCTTCTTCAAAGGTTTTCATGGAACTTGATACACAATAAGTTACTATTTATCAATCTGATAACAGATAAACCTTGAAAGGCGCTTCAAGGCATCTCCACACTTCCACTCTCATGAAAGTTTTGTCATCTGGATGCAGTGATTCCAATTTCCACCAACTGTCCGCCTAGGCACAATAGCGTCTTATGGAAATCTCATTCATGTTTCCTAAAACGGTAATGCCATAAGCAAATTCCGTTTTTGGTTCCAGAGGGGACCGGTAGCGACTTTGGTTCCACAAAAGTCCATCCTCTAGTTCGCTTTTTATTCGCTACAATGGCTTATGGCTATCACCCGTCGGCAAAAAGAGGTTCTGGACTTTCTGACCACCTTTACCGCTCGCAACGGCTACTCCCCGTCTTATGAAGAGATCGCCTCGGGCCTTGGTCTCAGTTCCCTGGCCACCGTCCACAAACACATCACCAATCTCCACGCCAAGGGACTGCTGCAACGGGCGCAGAACCGCAGCCGCTCGATTGACGTCATCCCCCAGCGGGCTGCGCGCAAGGCTGCGGACCGCCTTCCGCTTCTCGGGCGCATCGCGGCCGGCAAACCAGTCGAGGCCATCCAGAGCGCAGAGACCATCTCGCTGAGCGACATCATCGGCGCCCGTGAGGTCTTCGCGCTCGAGGTTCAGGGAGACTCCATGCGCGACGAACACATCATCTCCGGGGATTACGTTCTCGTGGAGCGGTCTCGCACCGCTCGCGAAGGAGAGATCGTCGTGGCCCTTGTGGACGGCTCCGATGCCACCCTCAAGCGCTTCTACCATGAGGGCAACCTCATTCGCCTGCAACCCTCCAATAGCGAGATGAAGCCCATCTATGCCCCCGCGGGCAGCGTCAGCATTCAGGGGAAGGTTCTGGGCGTGCTGCGCCGCTACAACTGATCGGCCCCTCCGCGGCCCGGCCCCTCCGAAGCCGATCGTTACAGGGAACCTCTCCTCCGCGAACTGCGTACACTACCTCCGAAGATCAGAGATGCAGCCACCTTCGGAGGCCCTGTGAACTCGTCACAAAGAACCAAGCCTGGATCCCGACGGCGGCGATGGATGATCCTCACTGCAACCCTCAGCGCGCTGATCGGCGGCGGCGTGATCGCTGCGCGAAGCCTGGATCGCGCAGACCCCATCGATCCCTCTCAACTCGCCACAGCGCGGATCGAGGACATCAACCGCTCGGTGGTGGCGACCGGAAAGGTACAGCCCATTACCGAGGTCAAGGTGAAGTCCAAAGCCAGCGGGATTGTCACGCGCCTGTACGCGGATATCAACCAGACCGTGCTGCAAGGACAGGTGCTGGCGCAACTGGACCAGGATGAGATTCTGGACCAGGTCGCGGCCCAGAAGGCACAACTGGCGGCCGCGGTCTCCAGCGCCAACTCCGCCCGGGCAGCGGTGGCCTATGACAAGGTCGCCGCGCAGGCCCCCGATCTTCCCATGTTCCAGCACTCTTACCAGCGCGCTCTGAAGATGGAGCAGGAAGGCGTGCTCTCCCAGCAGGCCATGGACGATGCCCATCAAAAGTTTCTCGCGGCTCTCAACATCCGCGACAAGGCCGTAGCGCAGATCGCCGTCGATCAAGCTCGCCTGCGCGAGACCGAGGCCCAGGTGCAGCAGGCCCAGGCATCGCTCCGTCAGCTTGAGGAACAGCTCTCCTACACCACCATCACTTCCCCGCTCGACGGCGTGGTTCTCTCCCGCGATGTGCAGGTGGGCGATGCGGTCAGCTCGATCTTGGTTTTAGGGTCGACGGCGACGCTGGTGATGACCCTGGGCGACACCCATCAGGTCTATGTCAAAGGCAAGGTCGACGAGTCCGATATCGCCAAGGTCTACCTTGGCCAGATGGCGCGCATCCGAGTTCAGAGCTTTCCCAACCGGACCTTCCTTGGGCGAGTGACCAAGATCGCGCCTCTGGGCGTCGAGAAGGATAATGTGACTACGTTCGAGGTGCAAATCTCCATTGACAACCCC
>JAKAQS010000308.1 GCA_021819585.1 Acidobacteriota bacterium | reverse complement strand
ACGATCGTCGAACGCTGGATCGAAGCCCCACACCCAGGACCCTCCGCCATGTAAAGGATGTCCCGAGACAAAATGTAAAGGATGTCCCGAGACTTGACAGATCGAGACCTGGGGCACCCAACGATGGTGCAAGATCAAGCGGTCAGAGACCTAGTTCCGCAGATCTAGTGTCGCAGAGCTAGCGCTGCTTGTTTCCAACGTTTTGCAAACTGCTGTGGGCGCCCCATCCTTCGCGCGGTACGTTGCGCGAAGGATGGGATTGCGCCGCCCGACGTCCCAGGCCAAACCGATGCAGCGCAGCGAGGGTGATTCTTTCACCCTCGCTGCGTTTTTATGAAAGAGAGACAGAAGAGACATGAGCCTTCCCTTGATCGATGGACAAGCGCCGATCGCTTTTCAACCGGTGCTGGATCGCATCTTCGTTGAAGAGATTCCCGTGCGGGACAACCGCATCGTCACTCCCGGCGGGCTTGCTCTGGAGCGCAGCGAGCGCTTCGCCGCCAAGCCGATGACCGGCCGCGTGCTCGCCGTGGGACAGGGCGTTCCTATGGCCGGCGTGCTGATGCCCATGCCCTACAAGGCAGGCGATGTGGTGCATTGCAGCGAGTACGGACGCGAGTACATCAACCTGCGCACCCACCAGGTGGGCGAGCGCGCCTTCACCCGCGATGAGGTGCGCACCTTCATCATCCGCGTGGCCGACACCCACGGCAAGCTGCATCAGGAAGAGTCCGTCCCGTCTGGCGCTACCAACGGAGAGCCGGCCCATGCATAGGGACTGTCCGCCCGAGTTTCAGGACGCCTTCACCCGTCAGGGTGGAACCAACCCTTACGGCGAGCCGGTCTTCAAGCTGGTATGGAGCGAGTGCGCCACCGCGCGCGCCGGAGGCTACTGGGCCAAAGACGGCTTCCAGGGCTATCGCGACTTTTTGGTGGGCGGCAAAGAGCCCTGCTGGCTGCTGATGATGTGGAAGCCCGCGCAGGACTTCGGCTCGCCCACGCGCTGGTGCTACCAGCACCGCGATGAGGCCACCGGCCTGCAGGAGCTGGGTGAGTATCCCTTCCACGGACAGTATGTCGTGCTCCAGCGTCTGGTGTACTACGAGCCGGTCGATGGCCGGATGCGCGCCGAGATTCTGGAGCTGAGCAGCTTTCTGGTGGACGTGATCCTGCCCGCGGTGAAGTTCTGGCAGGCGCTCAATGAAGAAGAAAAAGCCGCAGCCCTGAAGCTGGAAGCCGAGCTGGCCGAGAACGATCTGCTGGACGAGATGATGGAGGCCAAGGCGGACTGCGCGCCGGCCTTCCGTGGCGCCGCCGCCAGCTATACCAACCAGGGCTGCCGCACCAGCGTGCTGGCCAAAAAAGTGGAGGTCATGGAGCGGGGCATGCGCCAGGCCATGGCCATCGCCGCCCGCATGCCCCGCGGCTTGATGCAGTTGAGTGAAACAGGCTCTTGAGCCTCAATGTACCCAAGGAGACAGAATGGCAACCTTACATGGCTTGGATGATCCGGAGGTTCAACCTCTGATGCAGAAGATGAACGCGGATTCGTGGGACCCACGCATCGACCGCAATATGCTGCGGCCGCCGGAACGCTACATCTACATCTTTACCGTCTCGCCGCGCGAGTTCATCGTCGACCGGCCTCCGCTGTGGATCAAGTTCCGCCTGCGCGCCTGTCCCAGGGGCCAGCGCTACGCCCTGGTCACGCGCATCCCCGATCCGTTGATGCAGAAGGTACACAACACCGATACCGGCAAGTTCCGCGGCGAGGCTCACGATGGGCTGCGCTGCACCATCGACCTGCTCAACCCCAACAATCCCACCAATGACCCGGACTGGAACGCAGCGCCGGAGATGGCCGCCTACTTCTCCACCAGCCGCGGCAGCGACCTGTTCGCCCAGGGCCTCTTCATCAGCCTGAAGGAGACGCCCAGCGAGGATGAGATTCGCCGCGCCGAGCTGCGCCGTGAGCGCTACTACCGCGCCCTGATGGCCCAGGCCGACGAACTCGAAGTCACGGACCGTCCCGGCTTGCAGGCCATGTTGAAGGGCGAAGAGGGCACGGATCTGCGCATGGCGTTGGACTACTTCGGCGAGCAGCGCGAGTATCACAAGCCGATGGTTCCAACCATGGATTGCCCCAACTGCGGCGAGCCCATCAAGAAGAACGTCGCCTTTCACAAGAGCACGGCCCTGGGCGGCCTGCTCTGCGTCCTGGACTGGCGGAAGGCCGTCATGGCCGGCGTCAAGAACAAGTCCGATGTGCCGGAAGAGCAGCGCTGGTGGGGTGAAGAGGCCCCAGTGAAGCGCGCCGCGGCGCGTCCCCGCTCTTCGTAAGGCGCAGCAGCGGCGGCCCTCCCACGCTCCATGTCTCGGCGTGAGGCCGCCGCTGCCGCCTGCGAAGTCAAGGTCAGGAGATTATGTCCGTAAACTATCCAATCCGCTACCCGAACCTGCAGGGGATGATGGACCTGTTCCGTTCGCTGGTCAACGACGACGGCGGAGGGATGGACGGCCCGCAGGGCGGCATCATCGCCACCAACACGGCGCCTTTTACGCTGCCGTTTCTCAACGCCGCCATCCGCTGGGTCTACCGCAAGTTGCGCAGCATCGGAGATCCGGCTCTCATCCTGGACAACTACATCCTGCTCGGGCTTCCGGCGCTGGCGCAGCCGAACCCCGCCGTGCAGGTGAGTCTGGGCTTCCTGGGCTACTTTGACGGCTTTCAGAACCACTCCCAGTGGACCCTGCCGGCGGGAGCCATGAGCATCGACCGCGTATGGGAGCGGGTGAACGGTTCAGGCGCCGACTTCTACCCCCTGCAAGCGGCTCCCGATGGCCTGCCGCCCCTGCAACAGAGCGGCGTCAACCGCATCTATGAGTGGCGCGGCAACGCCCTGTGGATGCCGGGAGCGCTGCAGAGCGTCGATCTGCGCCTGCGCTGCCAGATCGCTCTGCCGCCCATCCTGGGCGACAGCCTGAACTTCTGCACGACCTATGTTCCTGTACTGGACTCGCAGGACGCCATCGTCGACCGGATGCTGGTGCTCTACGCGCGGCGCTTCTCGCCCGATCAGTTACCCGCCGCCGCCCTGGCCAGCCAGGGCGTGGACGGCAGCGGCGGAAGCATCGGCGACCTGATGCTGCAGACGGTGCGCGCCGCCCAGCGGCAGGAAAACATGCGCCGCGAGTTCGGCCGGCAGGCCGTCGGAAACTTCGCGCAGTGGAATGACGACCTCTAACCACCTTCAAGGAGAACATCATGGCAGAAGCAACCCTGACTCTCACCGTCAACGCCGAGCCCAATGGCGTCGATAACACCCAGCGGCATCAGGTTCTCTTTGGAACCGCGGCGCTCAGCTCCGGCGGCGACTACGCCACCAACGGCATCCCCTGCTCGTTCACCTTCCTGAACTCGGCAGGAGAAGCCTTCCTCCCCAACTTCCTCACGCCGACTCCGGTCTGGACCAGCATCCAGTCGCTGGCCGGGGGGACGTACCAGTATCTCTACGACACGGCACACCAGACCCTGCGCATCTACCAGGCCGGCGTGGAGCTGGCCAGCGGAGCCGCCATCACCGCCGATACCATCGGCTTCCGCCTTGAGTTCCTGCGCGGCGAGTAAGAGCCCATGCATAACATCAACCCGGCTGTTCAGTCCGTGAGCCTGGATACCTATGGGGGCCTGGTCGCCTTCATTCGCCCGGAGAACCTTCCGGAGGGCGCCAGTCCGCGCAACTACGACATGGACTTTCTGGTGGGGAGCGCGCAGACGCGCGCTCCCTTGCAGAGCGTGTACAGCTATGCGGCCGCCAGCTCCGGCCCCAATCCGGGCCAGGCCGCGGTCAGCTCCTCCTGGAGCGACCCCAGCGCTATCCTGGCCAACGGCGCCGGCTACGCCAGCGTGAGCGCCTCCAGCGCCAATCTGCTTACAGTGAGCGAAGATC
>JAKAQS010000052.1 GCA_021819585.1 Acidobacteriota bacterium | reverse complement strand
CGCCCCTTCCAACCGCAAACCGCAACACCATTGCGGGTGACTCCATAACTTCCTTCAAGGGGACATTTCTAATGAGCGCAAGACGGGGACATTTCTAATGTGCTATGACAGAATTGCTGGTAGTCCTTCCCAAACCTTCAAAATTTCGTTACACTTGCAGATGGTGCGTGTACCTTCCGCCGTCTCTGTTTCCTCCCGGGTGCAGGTTTGCCTGAAGGCAGGCAGAGGCCATCAGAAGCCCACGAGACAGGTTTACAGGGAAACTACTTGCAGATGGAGCCGTTTCGCGCGTTGGAGTGCGAGTCGCGTTTGGCTTCATCGAAGGAGACTGTTTGTCGAAGGAAGATGCAATTGAAGTCATGGCGGTGGTCCTGGAGACGCTGCCGAATGCGTTGTTCAAGGTCGAGCTCGAAAACAAGCATCAGGTGCTGGCGCATGTTTCGGGCAGAATGCGCAAGAACTTCATTCGCATCCTCCCGGGCGATCGAGTGGCCATTGAGCTTAGCCCGTACGACCTGAACCGGGGCCGGATTGTCTACCGCTACAAGTAGAGCCGGGAATGGAACCCGGACCTGAAGGTTCCCAGACCCGGCAAAAGCGGTCCTGGTAAGGAAGGTTTCTCACTTCAGGCCGCCCAGCCAGATGCAAGAAGAGACGTGAAGCTGAGGAGTTGTTGAGATGAAAGTTCGTGCGTCAGTCAAGAAGATCTGCGACAAGTGCAAGGTGATTCATCGTCGCGGAGTGGTTCGCGTGATCTGCGAGAACGCGAAACACAAGCAGCGCCAGGGATAAGGAGCGCTCCTGTCCCAGGTCCATGTGGCCCCGCCGGGCGAGTTCGCCGAAGTCAAGGCGTGCGATGAACCCGGGGAGACCGCGGCGGAAGCTTTGCTGCCGGTCAGCCGCAAAACCGATAACCCCGCCTGTGGAGAGCTGCTCCGCAGGCCCAACCGAA
Source organism: Acidobacteriota bacterium (assembly GCA_021819585.1). GTDB lineage: Bacteria > Acidobacteriota > Terriglobia > Terriglobales > Acidobacteriaceae > Granulicella. The sequence continues at coordinate 18,009 of JAKAQS010000052.1, read as the reverse complement.
AGGCACACCATGGCCCGTATCGCCGGCGTCGATCTGCCCCCTCACAAGCAGGCTCGCATCGCCCTCACCTATATTTTCGGCATTGGAAACCCGCGTGCGCTCAAGATTCTTGAGCAAGCCGGGGTCGACCCCTATGCCAAGATGGCCAGCCTGGATGAGGACCAGCTCAACAGGATTCGCCAGGTCATTGAAGCCGAAGGCGGCATCGAGGGCGATCTCCGCAAAGAGGTATCGCTCAACATCAAGCGCCTGATCGAGATTCAGTCTTACCGTGGCCTGCGCCACCGGCGCAGCCTGCCGGTACGCGGTCAGCGTACTCACACCAACGCTCGTACCCGCAAGGGGCCCCGCAAGGGCACCGTTGCCGGTAAGAAGAAAGCGACCAAGTAACCCATGGCCAAGTCACAGAATAAGGGCGCCGGCGCGAAGGTCGGAAAGAACAAGAAGTTCAAGAGGCGTGAGCGGAAGAATGTTCCATTTGGACTGGTCTTTATCCAGGCCAGCTTCAATAACACCATCGTGACGATCACGGACCAGCAGGGCAATACGCTGAGCTGGAAGAGCTCAGGTTCGCTGGGTTTCCGGGGATCGCGCAAAGGAACGCCTTTTGCGGCGCAGCAGGCGGCGGTGGGAGCGGCAACAGCGGCTCGTGACCACGGTTTGCGCTCCGTGGATGTGCGGGTGGCGGGACCGGGTTCAGGGCGCGAGTCGGCGATCCGCGCCTTGGCGGCCGCAGGGATCGAGGTTCGCTCCATCCGCGACGTGACGCCGATGCCCCATAACGGATGCCGCCCCCCCAAACGGCGCCGAGTGTAAGGCAAAGCGGCACGCTCAGATCCAGCGCGGCTGAATGGGATGGACGGCGGCGGAGAAGACTCTTATCAGGCGAGATCAAGAAGGGTGAAGTTCGGGATTTTGGACCACGATTCACATGGCGCTCGAACTCCACCAGCCTGATCTTGCAATGCATTCTTGAGGATCGTGAAGAAGCGCTGCCAGCGCGTAAAGCGATCGACAACCGAAGTAGGGAGAAAGAAGATGGCGCGTTATACAGGACCTGTCTGCCGCCTTTGCCGGCGCGACGGAACAAAACTTTTTTTGAAGGGTGCGAAGTGTTTTACGGACAAGTGCCCGGTGGAAAAGCGCAACTTTCCTCCTGGCCAGCATGGCCAGAGCAAAAAGGCCAAGAAGCTTATCGGCTATGGCTTGCAACTGCGCGAGAAGCAGAAAGCCAAGCGCATCTACTTTACCCTGGAGACCCAGTTCCGGGCGTATTACGAGAAGGCTGCCAACCGCACCGGCGTCACGGGAGAACTGCTGCTCCAGCAACTGGAGACCCGATTGGACAATGTCTGCTACCGCCTGGGGCTGGCGATGAGCCGCCGCCAGGCCCGTCAGGTGGTTCGCCACGGGCATGTGCAGGTGAACGGACGCAAGGTGAACATTCCCAGCTTCCAGTGCAAGGTCGGCGACGTCATCGCTGTCCGCGAAGGTTCACAGAAGATGGCGCTGCTGGAGGCGGCCAAGAACTTCGTCTCCGGGCAGAGCCGTGTGAACTGGATCGAAGTGGCGGCTGATGGGCTCTCGGGCCGCATCCTTTCAACGCCCAAGCGCGAGGACGTGAATCTGCCGGTGAATGAGCAGCTCATCGTGGAACTTTACAGCAAGTAATCCGTTGACGTTTCTGAGAAGTGGTTCGGTCCCCGGCTGCGGGCCCGAGTGAGGTGGCTAGAGATGGCAAATCCGCCCGGGTTCGCGGAACACCCTTGCAGGTAGCCGACGGAACCGAACCGATTACGCACTGAAACTCACTTAAACAAAGGAAAGCCGTCAGCCGAGCAGAATGCTTCGCGCGGCGACGAAGGAAAGGATTCACCATGCTTTGGAGAGGTTTTCAGAAACCCAAGCGTCTCGCCGTCGATCAAGAGACCCTGACCAACACCTACGGAAAGTTTTCCGCGCAGCCGTTTGAGCGCGGGTTCGGCACGACCATTGGCAACGCGCTGCGGCGCACGCTGCTCTCCTCCATCGAGGGCGCGGCGGTCACCGCGGTTCGCATCGAGGGAGTGCTGCACGAGTTCCAGTCGATTACAGGGGTTGTGGAAGATGCCACCGACATCGTCATGAACCTGAAGCAGATTCCGTTCAAACTGAACGGAGACGGACCCAAGGCATTGTATGTTCGCTCCGATGCGCCCGGTGTGATTACCTCCGGGATGATCGAAGCCGACTCCGATGTGGAGATCCTGGATCCCAACGTTTACATCTGCACCGTCTCCGAGGGAGGACGCGTCGACATGGAGATGCGCCTGAAGCGCGGACGCGGCTATGTCTCGGCGGACAAGAACTTTGACAGCGACCTGGGAATCGGGTTCATTCCCGTGGATTCGGTGCATTCGCCCGTGCGCAAGGTGAACTACCTGGTGGAGGCGGCGCGTCTTGGCCAGATCACCGATTACGAGAAGCTGACGCTGGAGATCTGGACCAACGGAACGATCTTGCCGGCCGATGCGCTGGGCCTGTCCGCCAAGTTGCTCAAAGACCACATGACCATCTACATCAACTTCGAAGAGGAGATGGAGGCCGGCGCGGAGGGTGGGCAGGATCCGCTGACCATCCGCAACGAGAACCTGAATCGTTCCGTGGAAGAGTTGGAACTCTCTGTACGCAGCTATAACTGCCTGAAGAACGCCAACATCGGCACCATCGGCGAGTTGATTCAGAAGACTGAAGCGGAGATGTTGAAGACCAAGAACTTCGGCCGCAAGAGCCTCAATGAGATCAAGGAGATTCTTGCCCAGATGGGACTCTCTCTGGGCATGAAGATCGACGAACAGGGGAATCCGGTTCCGGGCCCGACGTCCGTACTGCCGGCGGCGACGCTGGCGGCCAGCTACGCCAACTTTGACGATGAGGAAGAGGACGAGGAAGACGACACCCTCGACGCCGAACCGGAGACGTTCTAAAGAAGTCGGCGTTCCGCTGGAATTGGAATGCCTGTTCGTAAAGGCGGCTGTCGAGGGAGCCGTCCGGAGCGAGCGGGTCGGGGGCCAGGAGATCTTTCCAGGTGCTGTTTTTCGATAAGCTGCTGCGTAGCTGGGAGCTGCGCAGCAGCCTCGATTCCCCAAAAAACCAGACGCTTTGCAGCCAACCACCCTCGAAGAAGTTCCGAGCCGGGCCGAAGTCCGGGTCGAAGGAGATTGACATGCGCCACCGTAATGGCGGCTTCAAGCTGGGCCGCAATACCAGCCATCGCCGCGCTTTGCTTCGCAACCTGGTAACATCCGTGATTCTCAACGATCGTGTACACACCACTCTTACCAAGGCCAAGGCAGCCAAACCGCTGGTGGAGAAGATGATTACGCTGGGCAAGAAGGGCAGCGTGCATGACCGCCGGCAGGCGCTGGCCTATCTGATGACCCCGGAGTCGGTGGATCGCCTCTTCCAGACCGTGGCGCCGCGTTACGGAGAGCGCGCCGGCGGATACTCGCGAATTGTGCGCACCGGACCACGCCAGGGAGACGCCTCCGAGATGGCCTACCTTGAGCTGCTGGGCGCCGAGCAGGATCTGAACGAGAAGGCACAGAAGCGCGCCGAAGTTCGCGCCAAGCGCCGTGAAGAGTTGCAGAAGCAGATGGAAGAGAGTGGCCGGGCCGAGCCCAGCGAGCCTGGAACGGAGGGATAAAGTTACCCCTTCCGTGGGTGCGGCGCAGCACAGGCCTGTCCCGGTTCGGCCGGATCGGCTTCAGTTCCGCCCCTGTGTTGAAAGAAAAAGCGCATCCTTTGGGGTGCGCTTTTTCGTATTCCGATAGACTATCGGGAAAGGCGTAGAAGGAAGGCTCCCAACCCGAATGCCCATCGTCGAACTGAATAAGGTACGTAAGGTCTATGACACCAAGGTAGCCGTGGAAGGGCTCTCCCTGACCATGGAGCCGGGCACGATGTTCGGTCTGCTGGGCCCGAATGGTTCGGGCAAGACCAGCACCATTCGCATGATGATCGGCATGACGATGCCGGACTCCGGTTCGGTGAGTCTGTTTGAAAGGCCGCTGCATCGGGAGATGCTGAACCGTGTGGGTTATCTGCCCGAAGAGCGCGGCCTGTACAAGAAGATGAAGGTGCTGGACCAACTCGTCTTCCTGGGCCGGCTCCACGGGCTGAGTGAAGCTACGGCAAAGGAGCGGTCGCTGGCCTGGTGCGAGAGGATCCAGATCACCGAGGCGATCGGAAAGAAGACGGAGGATCTCTCCAAGGGCATGCAGCAGAAGATCCAGTTCATTGCGGCGTTGTTGCACGATCCGGAACTGGTCATCATGGATGAGCCTTTCAGCGGCCTGGATCCAGTGAATGCGGAGTTGCTGCTGGACACACTGGTTGGCCTGCGCCGCGAGGGCAAGGCGGTGATGTTCTCCACCCACCGCATGGACCAGGTGGAAAAGATGTGCGATGCGATTGCGCTGATCTCCCGCGGAAGACTGGTGCTGAGCGGTTCCATGCGCGAGGTGAAGGCCCGCTACGCGAGGAATCGGGTGCATGTGGTCTTCTCCGGAGATGAGAGCTTTTTGAAGCATCCCGAAGTGGAAGAGGCGAAACATTACGCCGGCGGCGCGGACCTGAAGCTGTACCACGAGGCGGGGGCGCAGAAGGTGCTCGCCGAGGCCGTCACCCGGGGCACGGTGGTGCATAAGTTCGAGGTAAAAGAACCCACATTGGAAGAGATCTTCATCGAGCAGGTACGAGCCGGCTTTGGCCGGGAAGAGGCAGAGGAAATCGCGAATGACTAATCGGCTGCTGAATATCTGGCTGATCGCCAGGCGGGAGTACGTGGAGCGGATTCGCACCAAAGGATTTCTGATTGCCACCATTCTGATTCCAACCCTGATGGGAGGAGGGATGTTCGGCGCGGCCGAACTGGCTGCCAAATCCAAAACCGCCGCGCATATCGCCGTGCTGGCCTCTCAGCCGCAGCCGGCCCAGGATCTGAGCTACGAGCTCGAGCACGGCAAGGACAGCACCATGACGGTGGAGATTCTGCCACTTTCCACCTCCCATGCTGCGCTGGACCAGAAGATGAAGGACAAGCAACTGGATGGATACCTGGTGATCAAGCCGGCCACCGAGCCAAGCCAGCGGCCTGCCTTTGACTTTACGCCGCGCTCCACGGCCGATATCGCCACTACAACGGCCATCCAGGAGGCGCTGCACCGGGTGCTGATCCGTGAGTACCTTGCGGAGAAGGGACTTTCGGCGTCCCAGACGGACGCTCTGATGGCGCCGGTGACGCTGAATGTTCTGGGCAGGAACGGTGAGCGAGGAGACTCCAAATCGGCCTTCCTGGTGGCCTATGTGTTGTTCTTCCTGATGTATATGGTGGTGCTGCTGTACGGAATGAACGTGGCGCGATCGATCATTGAAGAGAAGACATCGCGAGTCTTCGAGGTTCTGCTGGCCACCATCCAGCCGGATGAACTGCTGGCGGGCAAGATCCTGGGCGTGGGAGCCGTGGGACTGACCCAGGTGGGCATCTGGATGATCGCCTTCGGCCTGCTGGCCGCGCAGATGGGGGCGACCAGCGGCGTACAGATCAGTTCCGCTCAGGTGATCTACTTTGTGGTGTACTTCGGCCTGGGCTACGCTCTGTACTCGGCCGTAGCTGCGTCACTGGGCGCCATGACCAACTCTGAGCAAGAGTTGCAGCAACTGAATATGTTCATGATGCTGCCGCTGTTCTTCAGCCTCTTGATGCTGGCTCCGGTGGTGACCAATCCAAACTCGGTCGTGTCTCGGATCGTCTCCCAGATTCCCTTCTGCGCTCCGCTGCTCATGGACCTGCGAGTCTCCATCTCGATGCCGCAGCCCTGGGAAATCGCACTTTCGATCGGGCTGATTCTGGCCGCCATCTATGCCGTGCTCTGGTTCTCGTCACGCATCTACCGGGTGGGAATCCTGATGTACGGCAAAAAGCCCAACCTGCCCGAGATTCTGCGCTGGCTGAAGTACAGCTAATGCGTTCTCTGGAACTCTCCTCACATGCGGAGATAGCCAAAGCGGCCCTTGCTCTCCAGAACCGCAATCGCCGAAACGCCGGACGGTACGATCAGAACGCCAGGCAGTAAGTTGCTTTGCAGATCGTTCAGCACATCCTCTTGCTTGAGCTTGAACTTTTTGGCCAGAAAACCTGACTGTCCGCGGATCGCCATGTGACAGGCGAGCAATTGCACGCCGCGCGCCTGGAGCGCCTGAATGCTGAAGTCCTCCTCCCCTGGATCCTTCTGCTTCGCGCCTTCGGATCCATGCATGGCGGGGCCGAAGGTAGAACCGGCATAAAAGATATTTCGCGTCGCCGGCTTGCCGGTCTTCGGATCTTTGATCTTCAACGACTCTCCAAGCTTGTACTTCTCCCACAGAGAATCATTGAAGTTCATCACCGTTGCCTTGGCGCGCAATGCGCCCACAATCTTTATCTTGTCGTTGGCGATACCGAATCCATCCTGTAATCCATCCAACGAATTCAGCATGTGGAAAAATACGCTGCCGCCGTCGACTTCGGTTACATCAAAGAGCTGCTTGATCTCATAATGGCGCTTGATCAACTGATCGAACGCCGACATCTTCCAATCCGATGGATCCAGAAGACGCGCATCTTGAGCGGGTACTGTGGGTGAAACCAGCACGGCGAAACTGGCTGCCGCGCCACTGAAAAAACTTCTGCGATTCATCGACTTCATCCGCCCTCCACATGCACACCTGTTTGCTTGGCCAAAACGTGTCCTCGCGCCTCTCCTTGCAAGAAATCGCCGCCTTGGACGATTGTAAGTCCCCCCATCCGAGAAGAAGCGTCTTGCGCCTGGCGTTAAAGACAAACAGCCTTCAACAAGCAGTGGAACCGGAGATCCGCACCGGGGATATGGCTGTGGAGAAGAGAAACCGCAAGGTAGGAAGCGAGACAGGCTGGTGAGATTGAGCGGCTTCTTGCGCACAAATGCCCGGCCGCGCGGAGCGCCAAACAAGAAAAGGCGAAGGCCCGGGGTTCCTCCGGAGCCTTCGCCTTTGGTTACCCTCCGCCTTGGTTTCGCTGCCAGAGCGGAAGAGCCGTTCTTAGTACATGCCTTCCATGCCGCCGCCATGGCCGCCGGGCGCCGGAGCTTCCTTCTTCTCCGGAATCTCGGCGATGATGGCCTCCGTCGTCAGCAGCAGACCGGAGATTGAGGCTGCGTTCTGCAGCGCCGTACGGGTCACCTTGGTGGGATCGATGACGCCGGACTTGACCAGATCCTCATAGACGCCGGTTCCCGCGTTGTAACCGAAGTTGACGTCCTTGGACTCGTGGATCTTCCCGATGACCACCGCGCCCTCTTCACCGGCGTTGCCGACGATGGTGCGCAGAGGCTCCTCGATGGCGCGCCGGATGATGCTGGCGCCGATCTTCTCGTCACCCTCGAGCGACTTGATCAGCTTGTCCACTGCGGGAGCGCAGCGCACCAGCGCGACGCCGCCGCCCGGGACGATACCCTCTTCCACGGCCGCGCGGGTGGCATGCATAGCATCCTCCACGCGCGCCTTCTTCTCCTTCATCTCAGTCTCGGTAGCTGCACCGACCTTGATGACGGCCACCCCGCCGACCAGCTTGGCCAGCCGCTCCTGGAGCTTCTCCCGGTCGTAGTCCGAGGTGGTCTTCTCGACCTGGGCGCGAATCTCCTTGACGCGGCCCTCGATGCGGGCATCCTCGCCGCCGCCGTCGACGATGGTGGTGTTGTCCTTGTCGATGGTGATGCGCTTGGCGGTGCCCAGATCCTCGATCTTGACGCCCTCGAGCTTGATGCCCAGATCCTCGGTGATGGCCTTGCCGCCAGTGAGAACCGCGATGTCCTCCAGCATGGCCTTGCGGCGGTCGCCGAAGCCGGGAGCCTTGACGGCGGCCACGTTCAGCGTGCCGCGCAGCTTGTTGACCACTAGGGTAGCCAGCGCCTCACCGTCGACGTCCTCGGCGATAATGAGCAGGGGCTTGGCGGTGCGGGCGATCTGCTCGAGCAGGGGTAGGAGATCCTTCATCGTGGAGATCTTCTTCTCGTAGATGAGAATGTAGGGATTCTCCAGCGCAGCTTCCATGCGCTCGGCGTCGGTGACAAAGTATGGCGAGAGGTAGCCGCGGTCGAACTGCATGCCCTCGACCACATCCAACTGGGTCTCCATGGTGCGGGACTCTTCGACGGTGATGACGCCGTCCTTGCCCACCTTCTTCATCGCCGCGGCGATGATCGAGCCGATCTGCTCGTCGCTGTTGGCCGAGATGGTGCCAACCTGCGCGATCATGTCGCCGGTGACTGGCTTGGAAAAGGCGCCGAGAGCCCCGGCGGTGGCCACGCCGTGTTCGTCGCGCTTGCCGATGATGGCCTCAACGGCCTTGTCGATGCCGCGCTTGAGCGCAGCGGGATTGGCTCCGGCTGCGACGGTCTTGACGCCCTCGCGGAAGATCGACTGCGCCAGAACGGTGGCGGTGGTGGTGCCGTCACCGGCGATGTCGGAGGTCTTGGAGGCGACTTCCTTCACCAGTTGCGCGCCCACATTCTCGATGGGGTCCTGGAGTTCGATCTCCTTGGCCACCGTGACGCCGTCCTTGGTGATGGTGGGAGAACCGAACTTCTTCTCAATGACCACATTGCGGCCCTTGGGGCCGAGGGTCACCTTTACCGCGTTGGCCAGCGTGTTGACGCCACGCAGAATCGCCTGACGCGAATCTTCTCCATGCAGAATTTGCTTTGCCATACTCTTTATGTCCTTGTGCCGGCTGTTCCGGCGAAGATGCTCTGGTATTCAAATCGGTGGTGGTCAGCGGCCGGTCTTACCCGAGCCAGGATGCGGCGATGCGTCCATGCCCACTGCGTATGCCGCCCATTTACTTCAGGATGCCGAGAACCTCTTCCTCGCGCATGATCAGAAGCTCCTCGCCATCGAGCTTGATCTCGGTGCCGGAATACTTGCCGAAGAGGACCGTATCACCAGCCTTGACATCCAATGGAAACACCTTGCCTTCGTCATTGGACTTTCCCTTGCCGACCGAGATAACTTTGCCCTGCTGCGGCTTTTCCTTGGCCGAGTCAGGGATGATGATGCCGCCACGAACGGTTTCGCCCTCTTCAAGACGGCGAACCAGAATGCGATCGTGCAACGGCGTAAAAGATGTGGCTGCCATGTAAATGGTTCTCCTTGGATTTCTGTTGAACAGTGTTGGAGGGGGAGTGCGAACCCTTCCCGCCCGCGTGTAGCCGGCTCAGCAAAGGCTTAGCACTCTCAACCGCCGATTGCTAATTTATTGCACCAGCGGCTGGAAGTCAAGCAGGGGACGATAAAATCTTAGTGGATCCAACTAAAGTTTTCATATAACATTCCACTTCATGAGCCGTACGTATCCGGTTGGATGACTCGTACGTATTTGGTTGGACCATGGGCGGGGACGCGAAGCCGCAGGCGCCTACCCTGCGCCTTGGAGGGCCCTTGCATGATCGCCAGGGGCTGCGCTGAACTCGGCTTTTGCACTAAAATCAGGCCATGAAACTCGTAGTTTACGGTTCGAAGGCTTTCTCGAGCCCCTTTTCCCGTCAAGGGCGTCCAGGGGCCGCGTGGCGCAGCCTGGGCGGAGCGGCCGCCTTGGCGGTGCTGCTGACCATCCTTCCCGGCGCGGCTGCGCAGCAGGCCCGCTACGCGCGCAAGTACAAACCGTTGCCACAGCTCTCGCACATCGTGGTCCTGGTCCAAAAGGGCTTTGATGGCAAGCCGATGGCCAATACTCCGGTAGTCTTCCACTCCACCTTCCAGGGTCGCGATGACGGCAATATGGAGGTCAAAACCGACCCCAACGGCAACGCCACGATGGATCTGATCCAAGTGGGCAGCGATGTGGATGTGCAGGTGATTGCAAAGGGCTATGCCACATACTCCCATCAGTTGACCAGCGTGGGCGCGAAGGAATCTCTGGTGGCCAAGATGGTCCGGCCGCATGATCAGGTTTCGCAGTGGGAGACATCCGCAGGCCAGGTATCGTCCATGAAGCCCGGCATCCAGGAGCCCCCTCACCCCGCCTTGGTCCCGCCCAAGCCAAACGTGGATGGATTTGCGTTGCCGCCGAGTTCTCCGGCTGCCAACCCCTCACCGGCCGACGGCCCAGCCAACTCGCCGGGAACTTCGGCGCAGCAGACGGGAACATCCGCCAACCAGACGGGTAACCCGCAGTGAGCGAAGCGACAAAGGCAATGGCGCGCTCGTTGCGGCCGCTGGAAGGAAGCCGAGCTCTTGTCACCGGAGGGGCCAAACGCATCGGCCGCGCCTTGGCGCTGGCTCTGGCGGAGGCGGGGGCTCAGGTGGCGATTACCTACCGCGAGTCGGAGGTAGAGGCGGCCAGGACTTTGGCGGAGCTCCAGGAGCGTACCTCAGGGGCGCTGGCGGTGCGCTGCGAGTTGCGTGACCCTTCCAGCGTGATCCAGGGGGTGGAGCAGGCGGTGCATGGCCTGGGTGGTCTGGATCTCCTGGTGAACAACGCGGGAGTCTTTGCCTCCGTGCCTCTGGAGCGGATCAGCGTCGCCGAATGGGACCAGATGTATGAGGTCAACACCCGCGGGCCGTTTCTGGCGGCCAAGGCGGCCCATCCTTATCTGAAAGCGGCGCACGGGCGAATTGTGAATATCGGCTCGCTGGGCGGAATGCATCCGTGGGCGACGCATGGCCATTACTGCACCTCGAAGGCCGCGCTGCATATGCTCTCCCATACCATGGCCAAGGCCTGGGCGCCGGAGATCAGCGTGAATTGCGTGGCTCCGGGCATGATCGTGATGGGCGAGCTGAATCCGGCCTACGAGCAGTTCGCCTTGAAGACGCCGATGCAGCGCAACGGAACAGCTCAGGATGTCGCCCAAGCGGTACTGTTCTTCGCCACCGGCCCGCACTTCATCACCGGACAGATGCTGGCGGTGGATGGTGGGCTCGGGCTGTAGAGGCGGAGAGGGGCTTTGCGCAGCGGACTCGGACCTGGCCGAGACCGCCGAAGCAGGACGGTGGAGGCGAACAGCTTTGAAGGCGGCTCGGGACAAGGCCACTCGCGGAGTCCGCTGTCCGCTCTCTGACCCGATTGCTTTGAAGCCCTGATGACCTCAGCGCGGACCTCAGCGCGGCCCTCGGCCGGTTCCCGGCGCCTTCCAAAAGATCTGCCACCAGCGCCGGGTGTACCTGGGATCGTCCTTGTACAGATGCCGAGGTTCATCCTGCGGCGGTAGCTGCCTGTTTTCGTAAACGGCCTCGGGGTTGATCCTGCAAAGCCGATCGGCGTACTCGTGGCCATACTTTCTGGCGATCAGGCCGTAGGCTTGGCGCATGCGTGGCGCCCGTGATCGTGTGTTGTGCGCATCAGTGGCCAGAAAGTGAACCCACCGGTCGGCAAGCAGGCGGTGGGCCATGCGCTGCGCAGAGCGGCCCATCTCTCCGGTGACTGACCCGGCAGTCACCTGGGTGAGAATGCCAATCCGCATCCAGTCAGCCAGACGGCTGGAGTCTTGCTGCAACGTCGGGTTCCGTTCGGGGTGGGTCAGGATGAGCCGCATGCCGGCCAGCCCCAACTCGTAAAAGGCCTCGTCGAGATGAGGCGATAGGCCGAAGTCAGGCAGCTCGATCAACAGATAATCGCCGCCGTTCACGGTGTACTTTGCAGGGTGGGCGATGGCGTCCTGGATATTCTCAAAACTCAGGTGAAAGTCGCACCCTGATGCGACCTGGAGTGGAATGGAAGCCGCCGCCAGAGCCCCGCGCAGTTGCTCCAGGCCGGCGCGGATGCGGTCGGGATCGAACTGATAGGTGTAGTTGGCGTGCGGAGTGGCTACGACCCGGGTGATGCCCTCCTGAACGGCGATGCGTGCCATGGCCAATGACGTCTCAAGATCAGGGGAACCGTCGTCCAGCCCCGGAAGCAGATGATGATGAAGATCGATCATGCCGGCTATAGCTTTTTCCCTGTTGATGGATCCCCCCGAACCTGGCCTGCTGTGGCGTTTTCAACAGAGAAAACGCCCATGAAGACCGCGTCATCGGAATACACCTGCACGGAAAAACCCTACCGCAAGAGTAACACCATGAAAGGATCCTCCGAACCGAGCCGCCTGACGATGGGCAGCGCGCGAGCTCGGTGATTGCATCCAATGATTCGTCTGATCCCGGCACGTACCTCCATTCGGTTGTACGCCTTCCGCGTACGATAGGGGTAAGAAGTTTGCGCCGAACCCACGGACAGAGCAGAGCAAGGAATCTGAACAACATGACTGAGAAGACGACCAACCAACCCCGGCCCCGCGTTCTGGTGGCTGACGATGAGCAAGTGATTGCGAATACGCTGGCGATTATCCTGAATCAGGCCGGCTTTGAGGCGCGCGCGGTCTACAGCGGAGAAAAAGCGATCGAGGCGCTCGACTCCTTCCGTCCGGACATGTTGATCTCCGACGTCATCATGACGGGTATGACCGGTATCGAGGCCGCAATCAAGACCCGGGCCCGCTTCCCTGAGTGCAAGATCCTGCTCTTCTCCGGTCAGGCGGCGACGGCGGATCTGTTGGAGCGGGCGCGCACGCAGGGGCACGAGTTCGAGATCCTGGCCAAGCCGGTGCATCCCACTGACCTGCTGGCCAAGCTGCGCGGCTAGCCGCTTGCCGGTCAAGCGCCAACGCAGCAGCCCCGGCGCTTCAAGTGTTGGAGCGGCGAACGGACGCACGCCATCGGCCGCAAAGCTTCTCGGCCAAACCGGGTTTCTCCATCAACCCCCAATGAGTCCGTTCAAGGGCGCTTGACGGCAACCAGCCAGCCTCGGAAGATGCTGCCCCAGTCCTTTGCCGACAAGCCACTCGCAGGCATGAAGTGCATCGTAAAAAACAAGATCAAGCTCGGACCAGCAGCTTTCGGGCTGGCCATGGTTCGCACCGCTGACTCCGTGCCGGCCGGCTTGCTTCCCTGCCCGCCCCCCCGGAGCCGGCCAAGCTTGGACACTCGATCCGCATCCGAAGACGGCCGTAGCCCTCACGCGGGAAGTTGAGTTGCCCCTGCGCCTTTCCTCCTGACTGTTCCGAGCAAGGGCTCCTCTTCGCGCCTACCCACTGGTACGGAAGAGGAATTTCCTCGGTAAATCCCCTGGCCACAAGCTGTTTCCCAGAATTATCGTTTTGCGATAGAATGTGGCGAGATGCCCATGCAAGATCTAACCCAGGTGAGCGCGGCGCGGGCCAGGCTCCGAAGCCTGGCCGAATTCCGTTATCAAATGCGCAAGTTTCTCAACTTCAGTGAGATTGCGTCGGAGCGATGCGGAGTGCCGGCGCAGCAATATCAACTAATGCAGGTGATTGCCGCGATTCCCGACGGCCAGCAAGCCTCCATTACTTATCTGTCTGAGCGCATGGTTCTGCGCCATAACAGCACGGTGGAACTTGTAGACCGCGCACAACGAGCGGGCCTGGTGCAAAGAGAGAACGACCCCAGGGACATGCGGCGCTCGCTGGTGCAGTTGACGCCCCATGGACAAGAGATTCTGAACCGGCTGGTGGCGGAGCATCTGGCCGAGCTCGCGCCTTTGTGCGAGCCCCTGGTTCATGCGTTGCGAGAGTTGCAGGGAGCCGTGGAACAGTCGGCCGGGTAAGAGCACCCAAGAGGAGCATGGTACGTTGAATCACTCTGAACCGGCCGATACACTGCGGGACTTCTCGGCGGATAGCCGCATCTTTTACATCAGTCTGCTGGCGGCGGCGCTGGGGGCTCTGGCCGCTGTTCTGGCCTGGGTGTTGGATGAGATGGTCTTCTTCTTCACCAACCTTTTTTATTTTCAGAAATGGAGCTTTGTCGAGAGACCGCCGTGGGAGGCGGGAAGGCACTGGTGGCTGATCCTGATGCCGGTTCTGGGCGGCGTCATCGTGGGTTTGATTGCCCGCTATCTTTCGCCTCGAGTCCGCGGCCACGGCTTGCCGGAAGCCATCGAGACTGTGGTCTTCAACGGCGGCAAGGTGCAGCCTCGGGTGGCTCTTCTCAAACCCGTGGCAACGGCCATCGCCATCGGTTCCGGCGGGCCTTTTGGCACTGAAGGCCCGGTGATCATCAGCAGCGGCGCGGCGGCCAGCATAGTGGGTCAGTTGTTGCCGGTTACGAGTTCGGAGCGCACCGTGGTGATGGTCTCCGGCGCCGCGGCGGGCATGGCGGCGATGTTCAACTGCCCCATGTCGGCCACCCTGCTGGCGGTCGAGTGCCTGCTCTTTGAGTGGAAGCCGCGTTCTCTTGTACCCGTGGCGATCGCCTGCGTCTCGGCCGGTGCGGTCCGCCGGCTCTTGCTGGGACCCCAGAGTCTGCTGCATATGGTTCCCACCGGGGCTCCGATCTATCACTCGGCGATGCTGGGCGCGCTGGCTCTGGGCCTGGTGGCGGCGATGCTGTCCTCTGTGCTCAGCAAGAGCGTGCATTTCTTTGAGCTGATGTTCGAGCACCTGCCGGTTCACTGGATGTGGTGGCCCGCCATTGGGGGCGTGGTGGTCGGCTTGTGCGGATATATCTTTCCCGAATCGCTGGGCGTGGGCTATAGCGTAATTCAGCAGATGATCTCCGGCGATATCGCCTGGCCGCTACTGGCCGGCATCCTCTTGATCAAGACCATGAGTTGGGCCTTCGCTTTGGGCTCCAATACCGCGGCCGGCATCCTGGCGCCATTGTTGATGATCGGCGGAGCGCTGGGCGGACTCTTCGCGCACCTGATGCCGGTGATGACGCCTGGCGCCTGGGTGCTGGTGGGGATGAGTTCGGTTCTCGCGGCCGCGATCGGCGCGCCGCTGACCTCGGCGATGCTGGCTCTGGAACTCACGCATAATGGCGGCTTGATGCTGCCCGTACTGCTCTCCTGCATGGCGGCTTACGCCGTCAGCGTTCTGGTGCTGCCCCGCTCCATGCTCACCGAGAGCATGAGCCGGCGCGGAATGCATCTGAGCCGCGAGTTTGGCTCCGATCCTCTGGAGTCGGTCCTGGTCTCCCATGCCATGCACACCAGCGTCTTTGCCCTGCCGGAGAACGCCACTCGCAAGGATGCCGCAGCCTGGCTGCGCAAGATGGAGGAGCGTGGGGGCGAGGCCTGGAGCCACTGGCAGCGCATCTTTCCCTTGGTGGATAGCGACGGCAAATTGATCGGCACCATCACCCGGGCGCAGATGATCGCGGCGGCACGCAAAGACGATCTCTCCGTGCCCCTGGCCCAGGATGCCAACACCAATCCGATCACCGTATCGCCAACTACCACGTTGCGCGCCTGCGCCATGTCGATGGCGGAATCCACGCTCACCTCCTATCCGGTAGTCGACTCGGATGGCAAGCTGGTTGGAATCATGACGATCAACGACCTGCTGAAGGGTCGAAGCGACGAAGCCCATCGCGAGACCGACCGCGAGCGGATCCTTCGTCTGCGCTGGCCCTTTGGAACCCACGCCGGCCATCGGGCGCCGGCCGGCCCGCCACTCCCGCTCGAGGATGAGTGCGACGAGCCGCTCTAGGCCTTTGGTCGCGTGAATTCGTACCTTGGCTCTTCGTTTCCCAGGTCTCAAAATCGAGACTTGGGGAACCCAGGGATGGTGCCTAATCAAGCGGTCAGAGACCTCGTCTCGTGACTCAGGCCAGATGGCCGACTCCCAGCAGCTCAGCCATCTCGTCGTAGAGAAAGCCATGGCCGGGCTTGTAGGGCTGGATCCATCTTCCGTCGAGCACAAACTGTGGAATGGCGCGCTTGCCGGTATGCGCGATGACGGCTTCGGCGGCGCCAGGGGTGGTTTCGATATTGATCTCGGTGTAGGCGATGCCGTGCCGGTTGAGAAAGCGCTTCGCCTCTCGGCAGTCGCGGCACCAGTCGGCGGAGTAGACCAAAAGTTCCATGTATCGATTATCGCAAAACCCTGTTTCGGGTAGGGAGGTATACTCGTGGAGTTCGGGCCTCATCCGCTGCAGAAGGGCGGAGCGGCACTGGAGAAAACCATGAGCCTTACAAAGCTTCTCCGCGGCGGCGGAGCCGATCGTCCCATCCCCCCTGTCACCGTCCAAACTCTCCTCGAAAAGAAACGAGCCGGCCAGCCCATCACCGCGCTCACTGCCTACGATTACCCCACGGCCTTTCTGGTGGATCAGGCCGGGATCGATCTGATCCTG
Organism: Acidobacteriota bacterium; assembly: GCA_021819585.1. Classification (GTDB taxonomy): domain Bacteria; phylum Acidobacteriota; class Terriglobia; order Terriglobales; family Acidobacteriaceae; genus Granulicella. The sequence continues at coordinate 1,815 of JAKAQS010000052.1, read as the reverse complement.
GTTGGGGACTCGGTTGGAATGGCGGTGCTCGGCTATGAGAGCACGCTTCCGGTCACCATGGACGAGATGGTGCATCATACGCGCGCGGTAGCGCGTGGCGTTCGGCGCGCCTTTCTGGTCGCCGACATGCCCTTCGGCTCCTATCACGTGTCCGCGGAGGATGCCGTGCGGAACGCAGCGCGGCTGGTGAAAGAAGCCGGGGCGCACGCGGTCAAAATCGAAGGTGGCCGAACCCGCGCAGCCCTGGTGCAACGCGTCGTCGAGGCTGAGATCCCTGTCGTCGCCCACATCGGGCTCACCCCTCAATCCGTGCATCGCATGTCCGGCTACCAGGTGCAGGGACGCACCACGGAGGCCGTCGAAGGGCTCTACGCCGACGCCGAATCCCTGCAAGCTGCCGGCGCCGCGGCGATCGTGCTGGAGGGAATTCCGCGCGAAGTGGCGGCCCGAATCACGGCTCATACTTCGTTGCCGACCATCGGGATTGGCGCCGGCCCCGACTGCAATGGCCAGATCCTTGTCTTCCACGATCTGGTCAATCTCACCTTCTCGCCTCCGGCAAAGTTCGTGCGCCGGTATGGAGACGCGGCCGCGCTCTTTTCCAATGCGCTGCGGCGGTATCGCGACGATGTGATCTCCGGAGGTTTTCCTGGCGACGCCGAGAGCTACCACCTGCCCAAAAAGGTGACTGCGGAGCTTGCCGAAACCGGCCTGCCGGCCCCGGAGCCGACAGGCAGCGGGCAACCCCAGTGCATACTCGAGAGCGCCGCTGTGCTTGCCGAGCCGGCGGCGCTGGCGCGGTTGGCGGGAGATTGAGCATGAAGATCATTTCCACCGTTCGTGAGATGCAGGCAGCTTGCCGTTCTCTGCGCAAGACTGGCTCTCTGGGCCTGGCGCCGACCATGGGAGCGCTCCATGATGGACATCTTTCCCTGGTGCGGCGGGCCAAGGCAGAGAACGATGCGGTAGCCGTGTCCATCTTTGTGAACCCGGCTCAGTTTGCTCCGGGCGAAGACTATGATACCTACCCGAGGCGCCTGGCCGAGGATTGCGCCAAGCTGGAGGCTGCGGGAGTCGATCTGCTCTTTGCCCCCAGCGTGGAGCAGATGTATCCCAGCGGCGCGGCTTCCTTTGTCGAGGTCGCCGGACTGGGCGACCGGCTGGATGGCGCCTCGCGTCCGGGACACTTTCGTGGCGTGGCGACGGTGGTGGCCAAGCTCTTCCACATCGTCGATCCGGATCGAGCTTACTTTGGCCAGAAGGATGCCGCTCAGGTGGCCGTGCTCCGAGCCATGGTTCGCGGCCTGCACTTCCCCTTGCAACTGGTGGTGTGCCCCATCGTCCGCGAACCGAGCGGCCTGGCCATGAGCTCCCGCAACCTCAAACTCTCGGCAGCGGAGAAAGACCGCGCCCTGGCGCTCTCCCGCGCGCTACAGGCGGCGGCCCGGCTCCTGGGGAATGGAGAGACCAGAGCTGCCGCTCTGCGTGCCGCCATGCTGAGCCATCTGTCCGGTCAAGATGGGGTGCGACTGGACTACGCGGAGGTGGTGCATCCGGAGACGCTGCTCCCGGTTGCCGATACCCGGCAGGGGGCTCTGCTGGCGGTGGCCGCCTGGGTAGGACAGACACGCCTGATCGACAACCTCCTGGTGGAGGCTTCATCGGTCGAGCACCCGCGGACGGCTTCCATGCCTGAGCAGATCGAGGAGATGCATGTCTGAACCTCGTCGAGTGTTGTTGGGAGTCTGCGGCGGCGTCGCCGTCTACAAGGCTGCGGAGCTGGTGCGAGAGCTGCAGCGCCGGGGCGCCGTGGTC
>JAKAQS010000051.1 GCA_021819585.1 Acidobacteriota bacterium | reverse complement strand
GGCGCTGACCAGGCGCCGCGGATGAGCTTCATCGGCGGAGAGAAACACATCCTGGGGGTCGCCGTTGAGGATCTGCTCGGTCAGGGCTGCGGAAGATCCGTAGGAGGCGATGATCTTGACGCCGGTAGCTTGTTCGTACTGCCTCTGAAGCACAGGCAGAACCGGCTCCAGATCCGCCGCGGCGGCGATGTGCAACTCCGCAGTCTGCGCGGCGGAGTGCGCGCAGGGAAACAAAATCTGGCAAGCGGCCATCGCCAGGGCGAGGGCGGACAGATTCCAGGCGGAGCGCGCTTTACGGTAGGCTAGAGAAAAGTATGAACCCTTCATCACACATCCTTCGTTGCACCGGATGCGGCCAACGCATCGCCGCAGGGCAGGCACAGAGCAATTTTAGATGCCGCGGCTGCGGCGATCTGTTTGAGGTGGAGTATCCGTGGAGCGAGAGCGCCGCACAGAGCAGTGCGGCGGATGGTTCCTCGGCCGCTCCGGCGGCGGCCAGAAACCTGCCCAATCCCAGCGCTCTTCGTTATCTCTGGCAGGAGCGAAGAACCTCGACGCTGGGCGTCGATCAGAGCGGCGTATGGAGGTTCCGGGATCTGTTGCCCATTGTGAGCGAGGAGCGGGTGGTTACGCTGCGCGAGGGCAATACGCCGCTGTATGAGATGCCCAGGACAGCGGCGGCTTTGGGGCTGAACTGGCTGCTGGCCAAGCATCAGGGGATGAATCCGACCGGATCCTTCAAGGACACCGGGATGACAGCGGCGCTTTCCGTGGCCGTAGCCAGCGGCTTCGAGTGGGTGGCCTGCGCCTCGACGGGAAACACCTCAGCGGCGATGGCGGCCTACGCCGCCCGGGCCGGGGTGCGCAGTCTGGTGCTGATTCCGGAAGGAAAGATCGCCTGGGGCAAGCTGTCCCAGGCGATGGACTACGGGTCGACGACCCTGCAGTTGCGAACCGACTTCGATGGCTGCGTGCGGGTGCTGAGTGAAGTGGTGCAGCGAGCCCCGGTGTATCTGCTGAATTCGGTGAATCCGTACCGGCTGGAGGGGCAGAAGACGCCGGCTTTCGAGATTCTGGAGCAGTGCGACTGGCAGCCGCCGCACCATGTGATTGTGCCCGGCGGCAATTTGGCCAACTGTTCCGCGCTGGGCAAGGGCTTTGCCGAGATGACGCACCTGGGACTGATTCACCGCGCGCCGAAGATCAGCGTGATCCAGGCCGAGGGCGCCAATCCGCTGTACCGCAGCCTTCAGTCCAACGGTGGCGTGTCGCTGGAGCCGGTGGTCGCAAAGACGCGCGCCTCGGCGATTCAGATTGGCAGTCCCGCCTCCTGGAAGAAGGCGGTGCGAACGCTGGCCTGGACGGGTGGATGGTGTGAGCAGGTCTCGGAGCGGGAGATTGCGTTGGCCAAGGCCGAGATCGGGGCTGAAGGTATCGGCTGCGAACCGGCCTCCGCTGTTACGCTGGCGGGGCTCAAGAAGCTGGTGGCGGACGGACGGGTGGGAAAGGAAGAGACGGCGGTGCTGCTGCTGACAGGGCACACGCTGAAAGACTCCGAATACACCATAAAGTACCATCTGGGCGAACTGCTGAGCGCCGCCGAGATGGAGGGGGCCGGCGCCGCGGAGCTGGCGGAGAACGCCCGGCTGCGCCGTGCGCCCGTGGTGCTGGATGCCGACGTGGACGCGGTGCTGCGGGCCATTGACTCCCCAGCCTCCGGCCCGGGACAGGCGTGAGCGCGGCCGAGGTGATCTTGACCCATGCAGGACAGAGACGGGGATTGAGGATCTCACTGCCGGCAACCTCGGCCAATCTGGGGCCGGGCTTCGACTCGGTGGGACTGGCGTTATCCATGCGGCTGACGATAGAGGCGCAGGAGGCGGCAGGCTTTCAGATTCAAGCCACCGGGCGAGACGCGGACCGCTGTGGCGAGCTGGAAGACAACCTGATCCTGGAAACCTATCGTGACGTGCTGCAGCGGGCGGGAGCCAGGGTGGCGCCGCTGAGCGTCAAGCTGCACAACGAGATTCCGTTGGGGATGGGCTGCGGATCGAGCGCTGCGGCACTTTTGGCCGGCGTCGCGCTAGCCGACCACTTTGGAGCGCTAAGGCTGGGCGATGCAGGCATTGTGACTGAGGCGTGCCGGAGGGAGGGCCATCCGGACAACGTGACCGCGTGCTGGTACGGAGGGTTCACGGTGGCCGCGGTGAGCGAGGAAAGCGTGCAGGTAGCCACCTTTGGTCAACGTTTTGTCCAGAACCCCGCCCAGAGTTTTGCCCAGAGCCTTGCCCAGATCTCAGGGAGCACCCGAATGTGGGAGATGTTGCTGGCGATGCCTTCGGTCAGCCTGGCGACGCGGCAGGCCCGGGCGTTGCTCCCAGCGAGCTACTCCAGGGCGGACGCAATCTTCAACGTGCAGAGGGCGGCGCTGCTGGTGGCCGCGTTTGCGCAGGGCCGGTTGGACTTGCTGAAAACGGCGATGCAGGACAGGATGCATCAGCCGTACCGGCAAGAGGCCTGTCCGCTGTTGAAGACGATGCTTCCCCTGATGAAAGAACGGGGGATCGCAGGAGTGGCCCTGAGCGGTGCGGGACCCTCGGTGCTGGTGTTTTTGTCAGAAGATACGACGATGTTGGAGGCTGAGACGCTGATTCAGCGATTGGTTGGACCCGATGCGGAGCTTTTGCCGGTACGAGTTGGTGGTAGTGCGGAGAGGACTTTTCTTTAGCTTGTGGGCCGGATCGCATCATTTTCCACCGTAAGGCATCTATGATGGTAGGGGCTTGGAGTGCGGCGGGCGTTTCCAAAGAGACGCGGCAAGCCAGATGGAGCCCAATGGAGAGGAGTTGGTATGGCAGGTCAGTTTGTATCTGAGGTGAACGACGCGGATTTTGAACAGAAAGTTTTGCAGTCGGACACCCCCGTGCTGGTGGATTTCTGGGCGGCGTGGTGTGGTCCTTGCCGCGCGGTGGCTCCCGTGGTGGAGGCGGTAGCTGAGCAGTACAGCGGCAAACTGAAGGTGATGAAGATGGACGTCGACAGGAACAACATGACGCCCGGCCGCTATGGCATTCGCGGAATTCCGTCCCTGCTGATCTTCAAGGGAGGCAAGGTTGCCGAACAGATCGTCGGCTTCGTCCCCAAGGATACGATCGAAGCTAGCCTCAAGCGCGTCCTTGTCTGAAGAGCATTGCGCGAGCATCGGATACAAACTGGAAGAACGCTGAAACACACCCTGCTCATGGGCGGAGCCATGCCAAGGCTCGACGGAGTCTGTATTTCTGTTGTGGCCGGCCTTCCGCGGAAGAGCTAGCGAGACGAATCCTGCTCTGCGACGGGCAGGTAGGGTGTTTGTGCGGCAAAGGCCCTGATGCAAAGCTTCACCAAATCAAGCGTTCCGGGTTTATTGTGCCCGCAGCCATCACCCTCAAAAAGTGGATGCGGCCAACCGGGAGCAGCGCCCTGGAAGGCGCTCAAAACGGCTACACCTGGCCTGGAGCCGCTTGAGTCGTGGTCCGCGGATATCGAGGCGACCCCCCATCCCCGGCAGTGTAGACTTTGAAGCAGTTCCTTGCTGCGCCAGGCGCTGCGGATCAATCCTCGCCGCACCATTTTCCAGGAGAGAAGATCGAGCCGAGACGCGGCTTTCCAAGTCCGTCTGTGCAGTAGAACCGCGTTCATCCCACCATGCTGGAGTGGATTCTCGTTCACGGAAGCCTGATCGCCTTCTTCATTCTGGCGAATAGCTTCTTTGTGGCTGCGGAGTTCGCCATTGTCAGCGTGCGGGAGACGCGGATCGAGCAACTGATCGCGACGAACCGGCCGGGAGCGCGAACGGCGCTGCGGCTCAAGCAGAACCCCAAGGAGTTTCTGCCCGCAGTGCAGTTTGGCGTTACCCTGGCCAGCCTGGCGCTGGGCGGTCTGGGCGAGCCGGCGCTGGCCGATGCTGTTCTGGGTGGGCTGAAGCGTATCTCCTGGTTGGGCAAGTTGCCGGGTATGCGCTTGCACGCTCTCTTTTATGCCCACTCCATCGCGGTGGTGCTGGCCTTTTCGATCATCACGTACTTTGAGGTGTTGCTGGGCGAGCTGGTGCCCAAGTCTCTGGCGCTGCAGCGGGCGGAGCGGATCGCCCTGGCGATTGCGGGGCCGGTGGATGTCTTCATTCGGATGACCCGGCCGATGGTGGGTTTGATGAATCGGTCAGCGGAGATGGTCCTGCGAGCTTTTCACGCGCCGCTGCGTGGCGAGAACTCCGTCCACTCGCCGGAGGAGTTGAAGCTGCTGGCGACTGCGACCCGCAGGATGGGCCTTCTGCCTGCGTATCAGGAGGAGATGATTCATCGCGCCATTGAACTCAATCAGGTGGTGGTCAATGAGATCATGACTCCGCGGGGCAAGATCTTTTCTCTACCGGCGGATATGGGGCTGGAGCAGGCCAGTGCTCGGATCGTTGAGGAACAGCACTCGCGGATTCCGGTCTACGATCCGGAGAAGGGCCGCGACTCGATCATTGGTGTGGTTTACTCCAAAGACGTCTCGCGTCTGATGCACTTTCGCAGCCTGGCGTCTGGATTGGGCAACCGCGGTGCATGGGATTTGACGATCCGCCAGGTGATGCGCGATGTGCTTGTCGTTCCCGAGACCAAACGGGCCCTGGATCTGTTGCAGGAGTTCAAGGACCGGCGCAGACAGATCGCCATCGTGGTGGACGAGTTCGGATCGACGCTGGGACTGGTCACCGCGGAGGATGTGCTGGAGCAGGTGGTGGGTGAGTTGGAGGACGAGTTCGATACCGGGCGGAATCTGCCCCTCCCCGCATCGGGTGGTGGATTTCTGCTCGACGGAACAGCCAGTCTGCGCGACCTGGTGACGCAACTGCACTGGAAGTTTCCGCGCGCCTATGGGGTGGAGACGCTGGCGGGTTTTCTGCTGGTCAGGCTGGGGCATATTCCGGCGGAAGGGGAGTGGGTGGACTTTAAGGGCCGGCGCTTCAAAGTTGTGAAGATGGAAGCGCAGCGGATTGCACAGGTGAGGGTCGATCCGATCGCGGATCCAGAGGCTCCAGAGGCTCCAGCGGGTCCGCAAGCGGGAGCCCGGGGCGCCGGAAGAACGGCCTCTGGAGGATCGAAGCATTCGAGTCCCACCCTTCAAGAGCCGGTGCGAGGGCGGAAGGGATGAGATTCCGGTCAGCGTCGACTGTCGCGCACCACCGCCCGGCCCGCAGCCCGGCCCGAGTTGCGGCGCGCAGAATCCTGTGGCGGCTGCTGACCACGCTGCCGGTGCTCTGGGTGGTGGTTACCGTGGTTTTTCTTATGATCCACCTGGTGCCGGGCGATCCGATCGTGCAGATGCTGGGTGACGGAGCGACAGCCGCCGATATCGCTGGATTGCGTCATGCATACGGTTTGGATCAACCACTGGGGACGCAGTATCTGCGCTACTGGAGAGGGCTACTGCACGGCGATCTGGGGCAGTCGCTGCGGTTGCATGATTCGGTGCTGCACCTGATTCTGCAGCGCTACCCCTACACCCTGGCGTTGGCGCTGGCGGCGGCGCTGATGGGGGTAGGACTGGCCATTCCGGCCGGGGCCGCTTCGGCGCGGAGGGCGAACCGCTGGCCGGATCGAGCGGTTGGATTCGTCAGCCTGGCGGGGCTGTCTGTTCCCAACTTCGCCCTGGGCCCGATCTTGATCCTGCTCTTCTCGATCGATTTGGGTATGTTTCCCGTCTCTGGCGCGGGTGTGGGCGCGGGCGACTTTCTGCGTCACCTGGTGCTTCCAGCCTTTACGCTGGGTTCCGGCCTGGCTGCGATTCTCACCCGCATGATTCGTTCCTCGATGCTGGAGGAGTTGGGCCAGGATTACATCCGGACGGCGCGGGCCAAGGGGCTGCCCGAGAGCGTGGTGGTGTATCGCCATGCGCTGCGCAATGCGTTGAATCCGGTCCTAACGGTGATCGGGTTGCAGTTTGGCTCGCTGCTGGCGGGTGCGATTGTTACCGAGACCATCTTTGCCTGGCCTGGACTGGGGCGGTTGACCCTGACGGCGATCTCCAATCGGGACTATGCGCTGGTGCAGGGGTGCATTCTCGCCATTGGACTGTCCTATGCTCTGGTGAACCTGGTGACGGACTCGGTGTACGCGCTTGTCGACCCAAGGATGCGCCGCTGACCCAGCCTTCGATTGGAGCTGTGTCTTGAAGCCGCCGCGCAGCAGCCGAGAGCCTGTCGCAGCCCGGACAGGGCTGGAAGAAGAATGGAATTCCGATCGACGCGGATCGCTTCGCTGATGTGCGCGACGATGCCATTGCGCAGCCGGGATGGTCTGCGCAGAGTGAGTTTGAAGGCAATTTCGCCCAGGAACCGCGCCGAAGGAGCCGCCGGCCAGGTAAGGGGTGCGAGATCTGTCGAGAGCTCGCGGCTACTCTCCGTAAGGCGCCCAGATGTTCTTCACCTGGGTTGCATGATGCAGAAACCAGCGGCCCTGGGCTTGATGGGGGTCAAACCAGTTGATGGCGCGTCCGTGGGGGGTAAAGACCTGCTTGAGGTTGCTGATGGAGGCGGCCTTGGCCATGGTGGCCGTGGCCGCATCGCGGAAGCTCCAGATGGCGTCGACGCCGTCGTGCTCGGCCAGGGTTTTTCCAAGTTCGCCGGGGTAGCCTGCGACCAGGTTGACTACGCCTCCCGGCAAGTCGCTGGTATCGAAGACCTGGTAGAGCTCGCCCATCAGCGTTGCTGCTTGCGGGCTGGGAACGGCAACCACTGTGTTGCCCATGGCCACTGCGGGAAGGATGAGCGAGAGCAGGCTAAGTAGCGGCGCCTCATCGGGCGCCAGGATGGCGATGACGCCTAAGGGCTCCTTCATAGCCAGGGTGATCATGCGTCCGGGCGGGTTGTGGATGGAGCCCTCGAACTTGTCGGCCCAGGCGGCGTAGGCGAAGGTGCGCTCGATGCAGGCGTCCACTTCCATGGGAGTCTGTTCCGCAGCGACGAAGGCGGCCAGCCTGGAGATGAACTCGGTTCGCCTTTGGGCGAGATTTTCGGCCACATAGTAGAGGATCTGAGCGCGTCCGTGAGCCGAGGTTCTGGCCCACTTCGCCGCGGCGCAGGCCGCCTCCACGGCATTGCGAATGTCCTTGCGGTTGCCCAGAGGCGCCTGGTCGACGAGGCGGCCGTCCCGGCCATAGACGGAGAAGCTGTAGCCGGAGTCCGGGCGCGCTTGCTTGCCGCCGATGTACTGCTTGACGGTTCGATCAATAGTGGTCTCCTGGACGGGAGGGTGCGCGGATGCGCCGGGCTGGGCCGGGGTCTGCGGATCCGTGCTGGGCGAAGAAGCTTTGCTTTCGGCGAGCAGCCAGCGAGGCTCGATGTACTCGATCATGCCCTCGCCTCCACCCTCGCGTCCGTAGCCGGACTCGCGGTATCCGCCGAAGCCGCAGGCGGCGTCGAAGAGGTTGGCGGCGTTGACCCACACGACGCCTGCCTTTACCTGGGAGGCGACGTCGAGAGCCGCATTGATGTTCTCGCTCCATACGCTGGCAGCCAGGCCGTAGGTGGTGTTGTTGGCCAGCTCCACGGCCTCGGCCGGGGTTCGGAAGGTCATGGCCACGAGCACGGGGCCAAATATCTCCTTCTGGGCGACGGTAGCGGCGGGGGAGACGTTGGTGAGCAGCGTGGGCCGGAAGAAGAGGCCGCGCTCGGGCATCTGTACCTCCGGCTGGTAGCAGCAGGCTCCTTCGTTGATGCCGGTCTGGACCAGGGAGGCGATGCGGTCGTACTGGACCTGATCGACGATTGCGCCGATATCGATGGCCTTGTCCAGGGGCGAGCCCACGCGCAGCGTCCGCATGCGGGCGCGAAGCTTTTCGTACAGCCGGTCCGCAACGCTCTCCTGCACCAGCAGGCGTGACCCGGCACAGCAGACCTGGCCCTGATTCAACCAGATGCCGTCCACCAGCCCTTCCACGGCGGAATCGAGATCGGCGTCCTCAAGGACGACAAACGGGCTCTTGCCGCCAAGTTCGAGCGAGAGCTTTTTGTCGGTGTTGGCCGTGGCCTTGCGGAGGATGCGTCCGACTTCGGTGGAGCCGGTGAAGGCGATCTTATCGATGTCCGGATGCGCGGCCAGGGCTGCTCCGGTCCTTCCGTCTCCGTTGATCACGTTGAGTACGCCGGGGGGAAGGCCGATCTCAGCGGCGATCTCCGCCATGGCCATGGCCGTCAGCGGGGTGTACTCGGCGGGTTTGATGACGACCGTGCAGCCGGCCGCGAGCGCCGGCGCAACCTTCCAGGCGAACATCAGCAGGGGGAAGTTCCAGGGAATGATCTGGCCGACGACGCCAACCGGGGCGTAGCCGGGAAACTCTTCCGCCAGCAACTGGGCCCATCCGGCGTGATAGTAAAAGTGGCGGGCTGCGAGCGGGATGTCGATATCGCGCGACTCGCGGATGCTTTTGCCGTTGTCGAGAGTCTCGAGCACGGCCAGCCGGCGCGAGTGCTTCTGCACCTGACGGGCCAGGGCGTAGAGATAGCGCGCTCGCTGATGGCCGGTGAGCGCTTGCCAACCGGGTAGGGCGGAGCGCGCGGCCCGGACGGCGAGGTTGACCTCGGCAGGACTGGCGCAGGCCACTGTGGAGAGAAGTTCACCGGTGGCGGGGTTGGTCACTGGAAACGGGTCAAAGCCGGCGGCGCCGTCGGCGGGCTGGGCCTCGCGGGTATGCCAGACGCCGTGGATGAAATGGCCGAAGCTGCGTTGGTGGGCGTCAAGCCAGGCAACAGCCTGGCTTGGGTCTTCCGGTGCCGGACCGTACTCCATCGTCTCAAACTTTTCTACAATGCTGCTTGCCATCTCTTGTCCTCTCTTCCGCAGTTGCGGAGAAGACGCTATGGATTCGCCGCGTAGCTTTTTCAGCTTTGATTGCCTGCGGGTGCGATCATGCCAACGGGTGACGATAAGAGGCCGAGTATCTTGCGGTGACGCAGTGCTCCAACTGCCGTTCGATATCTCCCAGCATGGAGCTGGCGCCAAAGCGGAAGAGCGAAGGCTCCAGCCAGGATCGGCCAAGCTCATCCTTTACGGTCGCCAGCCAGTCGAGAGCCTGCCGGGCAGTCCTGATGCCGCCCGCGGGTTTGAAGCCGACGGCCATGCCCGTGCGCTCGGCATACTCGCGCAGCGCTCGAATCATCACCAGGCTTACCGGCAGGGTTGCATTCACAGCCTCTTTGCCGGTGCTGGTCTTGATAAAGTCGGCTCCGGCCATCATGGCCACCCAACTGGCGCGCGCCACGTTGCGCAGGGTAAGCAGGTCGCCGGTTCCCAGAATAGCCTTCATATGCGCTTGACCGCAGGCGTCCTTGAATGCGGCTACCTCGTCATAGAGCGCGTTCCACTCCCCATGGAAGACATGGGCGCGGGTGATGACGATATCGATCTCGCCGGCTCCAGCATCCAGGCTGCGGCGAATCTCCGCCACGCGCGTTTCCAGGGGCGCGAGTCCTGCAGGGAAGCCGGCGGAGACGGCGGCCACGGGGATGCCTGATCCATCGAGGGCCTTGACCGCAGTCTCGACAAAGGCGTGGTAGACGCAGACCGCTCCGACATGGAGAGGCGCGTCTTGCCATCCGAGGGCCTTCAACAGGTGGTCCTGAAGCGGCCGCCGCGCTTTGGCGCAGAGCCTGCGAACGCGCTCGGCGGAGTCGTCACCGCTCAAGGTGGTAAGGTCCATGCAAGTGATGGCGCGTAATAGCCAAGCTGCCTGCCACTCCTTCTTGACCGTGCGGCGTGTGGGAATGGTAGCGGCGCGCCGCTCCACGGCGCTGGTGTTGACCCGCACTTCCTCTACCCAATCCAGATTCAGGGGAGTTCCTCGGTTGGGCGCAAGTTCCCGGCCATAGAGCATCACCGGTTTGCCGGCCGGGATGTGTCCATTGCGTTCGGCTTGTTGTGGACTTGCTGGGGCGCCTGTCTCCATTGCGATCACCACCGGGGCTCGGAGAGTCCCGTCTGCCATCTATCAGGTAGCCGGCGGCGTGGGCAACACTCAGTGTATACCGCCATGATGACTCGCCGTGGCCGCCGGCAGAGCCGGCTGCGCCACAGGGGAAGACTCCAGTGACCGCCGACGGGAAGCATCGCGCACGGAAAAGCAATCGCATCCAATCCGTATGGCTTTCTCGTCCACCGGGCATGGATCGGATAGATCATCGACCGAAGATTTACCGCTCTATTCCGCGCTGGGGCGCCGGTACAGGTTGTGCAGAGCGTCGCTGCAGATGCGATAGCAGGGGCAGGCCGCCTTTTCCAGTTCCTGGGCGGAGAGGATGGTGATCTTCCCGCGCCGGTAGCTGATCATGCCGCGCTCCTGGAGGGATCCGGCGACCATGGTGACCGTGGTGCGGCGCGTGCCGAGCATGTCGGCCATGAACTCCTGCGTGAGCGTCATGGTGTTCTGGCGGGAGCGGTCATGGCACATCAGCAGCCAGCGAGCCAGACGCTGTTCAGCTTCATGCATCTTATTGCACGCTGTGGTCTGTTCCAGGCTGATGCACTGCTGCTGCAGAAACTCCAGAATCCGGCCGCGCAGCTCAGGAGCGCCGTGAAAGAGTTGACACAGTTCTTCACTTCGAACTCGCAGCGCAGAGCCCGGCAAGAGCACGTAGGACTGTGAAGGCATCAGCGCGGGCCCAAGCAGTTGCATTGCGCCTATGAGTCCTTCGTGACCGGTAAGTCCAACCTCGGCGCTACCACCCTGCGCCATGGTGACCACAAGAGATGCCACCCCGCTACAAAGAAAGTAGATATAGGCCGAACGTTCGCCTTGTTCCTGCAGCACCGTTCGGCTGGGCAAGTCGATGGCGCGGCCAAGGGAGAGAATCTCCGCGCGCAACTCCGGCGAGAGGGAATCGAGAAGAAGATTTCCAGTGTTGGCAGGCACGTTCGATCCTTCTCTAGCGAGGTTCAGGATGGATCCACAAGGGGATGCATTCGTGCTTTGGGCCCGCGAAGAGCGGCGCGTGCTCGCTGAGAGCTTCGTTCGCTCTTCTCAAATTCTGAGTCTGATGCCGATGCGAGGCATCGATGCCGCTTCCAGAATGGGATGATCATGGACCCGCTATGACTTGGTGGAGCTTGGTGGAATGACACGAGCGCGGTTCGAGCTGGAGACGCAAAAAAGTCAACTCGAATCTTCTCTTTTGAGCCCAATATAACGTTCTGCCGCGTGCTACATTGTGCGGTGGGATCAGTTGACAGAGTTTCTCTGCGAACCTTTTTGGAGACCGCCGGCGCGGTATCCAAAGTGAAACGCCAGCCCCAAGAGAGTTGTGACGGATGTGGCCAGATTCGCCCGCATCCCGTTTGGATTTGCAGATATCCTACACATTCGGCAACATGCAAGCACGATATTTCGCAGGGAGAGGATTCGTCTTATGGCGATATTCTGGACGCCGCTCCGATACTCCGAGAGGCAGGCGCTGGGTCTGCGAGCCCGCAAGCAGTTGCCGCGCAGCGAGCATGCTCGACTGACGATTTCGGAGTGTCCACAGGATCCGCTGGAGCTGTTGCGTGCGTCGATGCGCGATCGAGTGGCGCACCTGATCCCGTTGAAGTATGAGCGTATGGCCGCCAGCCCCTTTGGATTCTTTCGGGGCGCCGTCCCGATCATGGCGGCTGACCTCTCCTGCCATCCCCACACAGGACTCATCACCCAGATCTGTGGCGACGCGCATGTGCTCAATCTGGGCGCCTTCGCCGCGTTGGACGGCCGGCTGGTCTTCGATATCAATGACTTTGACGAGACCATCCGCGGACCCTTCGAGTATGACGTCAAGCGTCTGGCGGCCAGCCTGATTTTGGCCGGAAGGGAAGCGGGCATCAAGCGCGGCGCGCGTCACGGAGCCGTGCTCCACTTTCTTCGCCAGTACCGCACCTGGATGCATCGCTTTGCCGCCATGCCTGTGCTGGAGCTGGCGCGCTATCAGATTCACCGCCTGGCGGAGATGGAGCCGATGCCCGCTATCCTTGCTCAGGCGGAGCGCTCAACGCCGCTGAAGATCCTGAGGACGCTGACCGAGCCGGATGCAACCGGCCCGGGAAGCGCCCTCCAGCGGCGAGGACCGGCGCCGCGGCGGCCGGATGCCGCGGCTCTCGCGCGTGTCTTTCGCTCCGGACCTCCGCTGTTGGAGCGGCTTCCCTCTCGGGAAGCCGACGCGGTGCTGGCCGCGCTTGGCCCCTATGTTCAAACCCTGCAACCGGAGCGGCAACACTTTCTGCAGCAGTACCGCCCCCAGGATGTGGCCTTCAAGGTGGTTGGAACCGGATCGGTGGGTCTGCGCGACTATGTGATTTACTGCGAGGGCCCCGGATGTCAACATGGTTCAGACCCGCTCTTTCTGCAGATCAAGCAGGAGGCGGTTTCGGCCTATGCACGGTATCTTCCCGAGAGTTCGAGGCACAGCCATCAGGGCCATAGGGTGGTGGAGGGGCAACGCGCGATGCAGCTAACCTCTGACCCGTTCCTTGGCTATACCACCCTTGAAGGCCGAGATTACCTGGTGCGCCAGCTCAGCGATCACAAGGCCTCGCTGGATCTGGATCATCTGACAGCAGCTTCGCTGCTGGGGTATGCGGATCTGTGCGGCGAAGTACTCTCGCGCGGCCACGCCCGGGCAGGAGATCCAGTCGCCATGGCCGCCTATCTCGGATCCTCCGATCGCTTTGATCAAGCCGTTCTCAGCTTCGCACGCTCCTATGCGGACAAGACAGAGCATGACTGGAAGCTGCTGAGGGGTTCGAATCTTCTGCGATCCTTCCGCAGTGGGCCGGGGCCGAAGAAGATGGCTGCGAGCACCCCGTAGACCGGTTCCAAGCGAAGTTCCGGCCAGGGGCCGCGCTTACGGACGCGCGCCTTGGTTTTCTGTTCCAAGATCTCGCCGCGCTCTATGGTTGCCGCTGCGCACTTTTGAAGCAACCGCGCGTCGCCGGACTGGCCAAGCTTGGCCCGCACTTCCGCAGGCAGGAGGAGACCTTGCCGGGCCTCAAGATCCAGATCCCGCAAACTTGGGAGGCTATTGCATTTTCAGCGAAGGTGTAACGGGGCGCCTCGACTTCGATGGGTGTTTTACCCAATGAAAACGCCGCTGCAAGCCCTCCTCGGTGTACCCATCAACACTGAAAATGCCTTAAAAGCCGGGCAGCCTGCCATGCCCCGCGATGGGTCACGCGAGCGGGCAAGAGCTACACCGGCAAAGAGGAGTCAAACGCTGTTTGCTCAGCAGGATCCATTGACTGTGTTGGCTGACTCTCTTGATCTTCGTCTGCTTTGCTATGATTTCGGCTATGGCAACCCGTTTTCGTTCTCGGCTTCTTGCGCCGGCTGTTCTTGCAACATTCTTCCTCTCTGCGACGATTTTCCCGCTGGCAACTCCGCTGGCCCAGTCCTTCACGCCCAAGCGTGAACTCAAGGATCTCTCGCCGGCAGCTATGGCCAAGCTGCAGGTTCTGGGGACGCTGACGGATCTCCCTGACGGTCCGTGGCGCTTCCATGCAGGGGATATCCCGCACGGAGAATCGCCCACGCTGGATGATTCCTCCTGGCCGCTGGTGATGCCGCACTCGAAGGCTCCCCAGGACGCGGTCTGGTATCGCCGCGTGATTGAGGTGCCGCGGACGCTGCATGGCTATGACATCACCGGTTCACGGATCTGGTTTCAGTTCCGGGCCGACGCCCACGGCCCGGTGTCGGAGATCGTGTACTTCAATGGCCGCCGGGTAGCGCTGGGTGAAGATCTGGAGCCGATCGTGCTGTTTGCTCCGGCTCTACCCGGGGAGAAGATCCTGGTTGCGGTGAAGCTGCTGCATACAGTGGATGTCAAAAGATTTCAGGGGGTTGAGCTGCGGGTGGCGCCTAACCCGGATGACCCCGTCTCCAGCGCGCGCCCCAATCCACAGGACATCCGCATCCAGTGCATCAGCGCCGCCAACCTGCTGCCTGCGCTTCCAACCTCCGGCCAGGACCGCCTGCCGGTGGTGGAGCAGGCTATAGCCGCCATTGACATGAATGCTCTGAAGACCGCGAACCAGACCGCCTTTGACGCCTCGTTGCGCAAGGCGCAGCAGATTCTGGCCGGCCTGCATCCGCTGCTGCAGCAACTCAAGATGGATGAGGACGGCAACGCCCACATTGACGCCGCCTGGCTATGGCCGCGGTCGGAGACCGTGGATGCGGTCCGGCGCACCTTCAGCACGGCCCTGCAGCTCATGAACGAGTATCCGGGCTACGTCTACACCCAGTCGGCGGCGCAGTACTACGAGTGGATGGCGGACAAGTATCCGGAGATCAATGACCAGATACGGCGGCGCATCAAGGAGGGCCGCTGGGAGGTGGTGGGCGGAATGTGGGTTGAGCCGGACCTGAACATCCCCAGCGGCGAGAGCCAGGTCCGCCAGCTTCTGGTCGGCCAGCGCTTCTTCAAAAAAGAGTACGGAGTTACCGCGCGCATCGGCTGGAATCCAGACAGTTTTGGATACAACTGGCAGTTGCCGCAGATTTACAAGCGCAGCGGCCTGGATTACTTTGTCACCCAGAAGATGCACTGGAACGATACCAACCAGTTGCCTTTTCGGCTTTTCTGGTGGGAGTCCCCGGATGGATCCAAGGTGCTGACATACTTTCCCACCGACTACGTTCACCTGGATCTGAATCCGGCTCGCATCTCAGCGGACTTCGCTGAGACTGCCCAGCGCAATCCGGGTACGGTGGAACAACTGGACCTGTTTGGGGTGGGTGACCACGGCGGAGGTCCGACTCGCGCCATGCTGGACCAGGGAGCGCACTGGATGAATCTCAGCTCCCAAGCCGACTCAGCGCTTCCAACCATGCGCTTCAGCACAGCGCAGAGTTACTTTGATCGGGTTCAGAAGCGCCTGAATCCGGATTCTCCCACCTGGGACTACGCCTCCATCGCCAAGGGCTACACCGCTCCCCCTGCTGGTCCTGACGGGGAGATGGGAATTCCCACCTGGAAGGATGAGCTCTATCTTGAGTTTCACCGCGGCGTCTTCACCACCCAGGCGGCCCAGAAGCGCAATATTCGTCACAGCGAGACCGCTACGCTCAACGCAGAGAAGCTGGCCTCGCTGGCCTGGCTGGACGGTGAGGTCTATCCCGATGGGACGCTGAACACCAACTGGGAGAAGATCACATTCAACGAGTTCCATGATCTGGCTGCCGGCTCCGGCATTGCGGTGATCTATCGCGATGCGGCCAACGACTTTACCCAGGTGTACAACGCCGACCACAACATTGACCGGGCGGCGCTCGGCACCCTGGATGCTCGGATCGATACGCTCCCGATCGCAGGCGCAGCGAGATCTACGCCCATCCTGATCTACAACACCATGGCCTGGCCGCGCGCCGAGACGGTGAAGTTGAACTTCCAGCTTCCGGAAACCGCAGCCGGCGTCAGGGTCCTGGACTCGAACCACCGCCCCATCCTTACCCAGGTAATCTCAAGGGACGCCGCCACCCACCAGTTTACGGTTCTGGCCCGGGTGAATCATGTTCCTGCCATGGGCTACACGGAGTTGTATGCGGAGCCGGGTCCCGCCCAGCCGCCTGCCGGCCGTCTTACTTTGCAGCAGACGAACGCCGCCTATACGTTGGCGAATGACCATTTGAAGCTGGTCATCGACCGGCAGAGCGGCTGCATCACCAGCCTGCGAACCGGCGCCACCGAGTACATTGCCACGAACGGCTGCGGCAACCAGCTCCAGACCTTTGTCGATAAGCCCAAGCAGTACGACGCCTGGAACATCGACTACGGCACGTTGGACCATCCGACGCCGATCATGGCGCTGGACTCCATTGCGGTGAGCCAGAATGGCCCACTGCGCAAGACCATCCGGATTGAGCGCACCTGGGACAAGTCGCACTTCGTTCAGGAGATCTCGCTCGACGCCGACGCCGATGTGGTGCGGGTTGCCAACACCGTCGATTGGCACGAGACGCACATCCTTCTCAAGGCCGCTTTTCCGCTGGCGCACTCCAGCGACCAGGCTACCTACGAGATTCCCTTCGGAAACATCGAGCGGCCCACAACCCGCAAGAACTCATGGGAGAAGGCGAGGTTTGAGGTTCCGGCTCTGCGCTGGGCCGATCTGGGCGATGACACGGCGGGAGTGTCCATCCTGAACAACAGCAAGTACGGCTATGACGCCATCGGGAATCTGCTTCGCCTGACTCTGCTGCGCTCGCCTACCTCGCCTGACCCGGACGCCGACCGCGGCGTCCAGCACTTTACCTATGAGATCTACCCCCATCGCGGAAGCTGGCGGGAGGCTCTTACCGTCCGCCGCGGATATGAGTTCAACACCCCGCTGCTGGGCGAACAGGTCTTCCCCCATAGCGGCGAGATGCCGGCCAGTCACTCCTTTATCTCTGTGGATAGCCCCAATGTCACCCTGAGCGCGGTCAAGAAGGCGGAGGACGCCCAGGCCCTGATCATCCGCATGTACGAGTGGGCCGGCAAGGCTACCCAGGTGAAGCTGCATGTGCCGGAGGGAGCCACGTACGCCATGGAGACCAACCTGATGGAGGATCCCATTCCCGGCGCTGAGCACCTGCCGCTGCGGGACAATATCGTCACCGTTTCCATCAAGCCTTATGAGATTCTTACCCTGGAGGTAGCCTATCCGGTGAAGCAGACACAGGCGGAGAGGTAGACGGAGGAAGAGCCGGCAGGGGTGAGACCGAGAGATCCCTGGCTTTCCTGCATCTCCCAGGCACATCTCGCGGGGAACCGACCGTGGCCCTTTGTCCGTGTGGTTTTTCCGCGAAGAACTGCGTGCGGTTCTGGCTGTCTCCGCCATTCCATGGAAAGTCTCTTGCGGTTGTGGGCTGTATTCTGAAGGCTGATTGGAACCCAGCCGTGATCAAGCCTCCACGTGTTCTTGTCACCCGCTCTTCCCGGCAGGCGTCGGAACTGGCCGCCCAGCTCCTCGCAGCGGGAGCCGAGACGATCCTCGTTCCTGCCATCGAGCTCGCAGAGCCCACCAGCTACTCTGCGCTCGATCAGGCGATCGAGCATCTGGAAGGGTTCGATTGGCTGCTCTTCACCAGTGCCAACGCCGTGGAGTTCTTCGTACGCCGTTTGACGGCGGTTCGTGCCGGGCTTCCTTCCGGGCCCAGGGTAGCAGCTATCGGCGCGGCTACGGCTCACGCCCTTGAGGCTGTGGGCTGGCGCGTGGATCTGATCCCGCCCCAGGCTGTTGCTGAGTCTTTGGCGGAGGCGCTTTTGCCCCATGCGCGCCGTCCGGATGGTTCTCCATCGCAGATGCTTCTCCTGCGCGCCGAGATGGCCCGGGAGGTCCTTCCCGATACTCTTCGCAGCGCCGGGGCCGAGCTCACCCTTGCCCCGGTCTACTGCAACGTCGTCCCTGAGAGTTCTGTCGCCGCCATGGTGGAGATCTTCTCGTCGCGAGCGCGGTGGCCGGATGCGATTACCTTCACCAGCAGTTCTACGGTTAACAACCTTCTGGCTCTGTTGGAGACCGCAAGCCTCCAGCTTCCGCTGGAGATCCTGCGTATCTCGATCGGCCCGATCACCACGCAGACTCTGCGCGGCCTCGGTCTTGCTCCCCATGCGGAGGCGGCCGAGCCGAATCTGCCGAGTCTGGTAGCTGCCGTCATGGAAAGATGGGAGCAGCAGGGGCAGGCTCGGGATGGAGTCGCAAGACAGAGTCTCGGTCAATAGGCTCGCATTTCCCGGCTCGCCTCGGCCCTCGCCCGCATAGTTCCTCGTGGCATGTGCTCCTTGAAGGGTCCTTCGGCTTTCGGGTGGTACCCCGCTCGGCGCTTTACCGCTCCTCCAGCGATCGCTCCCATGTTGCGGAGCAGATTTCTCCGGTTTATCGTTTGCGCTCGTATGGATTTCACCATGATCTTTTCGGGCGTCCTGTGTTGTGAGGTTTTCCCGGCACGGCTTCCAACAGGCTCTGGGATGCGTTCTCCAGTCTACTCCGACCGAAACCGGCTTTGCATGACAACGGCCGTCGGGAACTCGCCATGCGCCATCGAACCCGGGCAGGGCATCTAACCTCCCGAGAGACCTTTCTGGACATGTGTGCCTGAGCAGACGAGCCGGCGTGCTGTGATGGCGAGCCCGGCAGGCGAGGTGGGGACACAGAAGGAGACCGCCAGGGTAAGGGACTCGACCGTCATCTACTGTTATAAGAGGAGATCAACATGAGCAAATGGGTACAACTGAAGGCGGCCGACGGCCACGAACTATCCGCTTACCTCGCAACGCCGAAGGGAGCGGCGAAAGCAGCTCTGGTGGTGGTGCAGGAGATTTTTGGAGTCAACTCCCACATCCGCAGCGTGGCCGATAGCTTTGCCAGGGAGGGTTATCTGGCCATAGCGCCGGCGCTCTTCGACCGCTTTGAGCGCGGCGTCGAGCTCAGCTATGAGGGCGCCGACATGCAGCGCGCCTTTGGCTTCTACCAGCAACTGAAGCCAGAGACGACCCTGCGGGATGTGGCGGCAGCGTTTCAACACGTGCAGGGCGGCCACAAGACCGGCGTCATCGGCTACTGCTACGGAGGGCTGACGGCGTGGATGAGCGCAACCCGGGGACCGGCAGCCGGAATGCGGCCGGACTGCACAGTGGGCTACTACCCTGGAGGAATCGGCAGTGTGGCCGCAGAGAGACCCAGTTGCCCGGTCCTGTTGCACTTTGGAGAAAAGGATACGCACATCGGCGTCGAGCAGATCGACGCCGTGCGAAAGCAGAACTACCCGGATGTCACAGTCTTTGTCTACCCGGAAGCGGAGCACGGATTCAACTGCGACGCTCGCGGCAGCTTTTCCGCCGCGGCCTCCCAACTGGCGCGGGAACGAACGCTGCAGTTTCTGGGCAAGCATCTGTTGGGCTAGTCGACATTCGGGCGGAATTGAACCAAGACTGTGATGGGGCTCCCGGTCCACA
>JAKAQS010000307.1 GCA_021819585.1 Acidobacteriota bacterium | reverse complement strand
CTGCTCCCGTACCTCCATAATCCTCCACGCCATCCCTCATCCCTCCCTTCACCCCCAAACATAGGCGCTGGGATGTAAAGGATGTCCCGAGACAGCGTGTAAAGAATGTCATGAGACTGAACACTCGATCTTGAGACCTGGGAAACGAAGATGCCGGGGTACGAATTCACGCGGTCAAAGACCTAGATCTGCGGGACTGGGCAGCCCTGCACGTAGAACTGATCCTTGGGATCCGAGCAGACCAACTGCAGACCGCACTCGTACCCAAAGGTGATGGAGTCGTAGTAGGTATACCCGCTGGTCGCCGCCGGAGTGGGAGCAATCGTATTGCCCGGGGTCCACTCATGCAGGCGGGTGTCAAACAGCACGCCGACGTGCCAGTCCTTGGGGTTGAAGCGCTGGATCTGGGTGGGATCGGCGGTGCTGGAGTAGACCACGGGGCGGCCGAAGAGGGTCTTCTGCATGAACTTCTTCGAGGTGTCCACCACCGTGTCGCCGTCCTGGTCCAGCCGGGTGATGCCGGGGTTGTAGTAGTTGTTGGAGGCGGCGACGCCCTGGGCGAAGTTCGTGTAATAGAACTCGTTGGCGTCGT
This sequence comes from Acidobacteriota bacterium, assembly GCA_021819585.1. Classification (GTDB taxonomy): domain Bacteria; phylum Acidobacteriota; class Terriglobia; order Terriglobales; family Acidobacteriaceae; genus Granulicella. Next base: position 3,396 of record JAKAQS010000307.1, on the reverse strand, counting down.
CCTGCTCGTCCTCACCCTCGCCGTCGCCGCGGGCCCGCGCGATGAGCGCCTCAATGCGCTGCGCCATGGCGCTGGTAATCGCGCCGGAGCCGTTGAGGTTGATGGTCGGCGTGGACAGCCGTCCCGGATAGAGCGCCTTGTTGATGCCCGCAATCGTCCCTGTCGACCCGTTGGCGATCCAGTACTTGGAGCCGTAGATGGAGCTGCCGGCTGCTCCGGTGGCGCCCATCACCACCAGGATGTTTCCGGTGGCCGTGCCGGCAGGCAGCGCGGTGGAGAACCACAGGGTCTGCGCCACCGGATCCACATAGCTGATGGTGGCCGTGCCCAGAGCCGTTCCGCCCACTGCGGGCAGAATCTGGATCACCTGCTGATCGGTGAAGCCGGCCACGGTGGTCAGCCCGCTGATGTAGCTGGTCTGCGCGCCAGTGCCTGAGCCGGAGCTGACGGTGGCAGTGGACGGAATGCTGGCGATGGTGCCGGAGCCGTCCCCGTTGAACAGGCCCTCGATGCCGTTCTCAAAGGAGCGCAGGCTCTGCTTCATCTCCTCCTTGTTCACCTTCACCAGGCCGCGGTCTTTGCCGTCGGTGGCCTGCTGGGTCAGGTTGGAGATCTCGCAGGTGTTGATGATGCGCACCGGCGCGGCCACAAAGGCGTCCGTAGTGGAACCGGTGCCGCGCGGCCACATGGCGATGCTGCTGGAGGTGTCGGCGGCGAACTGCTGAATGCCGGCCCCGCCCTGGGCGCGGAACGGCACCCGCAGCGGCTGACGCTGCACGCCGCCGGCGCTGGTCATATTGCTGATGGGAACCTTCTTGCCGTCCTTCATCAGGCGCTGCTGCAACTTGTTGAAGCGGGCCTGATAGTCGGGAATCTGATCGACGAATGCTTCCAGTTCTACCGCCTCATAGGCTAACTCTGTTACTGGCATATTTTTGCCCTTCCGGAGCAATAGGGATAGGCCGCAGGCCAGCCAAACCTGCGGCTCGCCTGCGCCTTCGCGATGTCTCTGCTGTCTCTGGGTGCTACGAAAGGCCGGAAGGCGACGCGTTTAACGAGGTAGCGATCTCGCACCTGCGGCTTCAGAAAAAATCTTGACTCGGCTACGCCGGCCGGACCCACTTCACGCGGTTGCCGTTCTTCAGGGTGTAGATCCCCTTCCACTGGTCCGCCTCCGGCGTGCGGCGGTAGTCGATCTGATCCGGGGATGGCTTGACGCTGACCAGGGTGGGGGCTCCGCCGCGCGCCGCAGCTTGCCGGGCAGCCGGCAGAGCGCGTCGCTGGGGCGTCTGCGCAGCGCCCAGGAAGCGGCCATATCGAGCCTTCACCACCCCATCCACCACGGTCTTGTAGTGCCGGTTGATGGCGGCCTTGACGAAGTTCGCCACTGTGCCCGGATCCGGGTTCTTCTGCTTGTGATAGATGCCCATCTGCTTGATGTAGGCGGCATCGGCCTGCCCCAGTTCCTTGAGCCGGGCGCGAAAGGCGCTGAAGAGGTCTTCGGTTGCGGCGGCATCCAGGCGAAGTTTGGCGGCGAAGGGACGAAAGGCCTCCTCCAGCTTCTGCTTCTCGTAGCCGGCCACCTGCGGAATGATGTTGTTGCTCCAGTGGGCCTGCTGCTGTTGCTGCTCAAAGCGGCTGCGCTCCTGCTCAAAGGCGCGGCGCTCCGGATCGATGGGAGCGGACTTGAGGCTGGCCGCCTTCTCTTCCGTGCTGCGGTAGAACTGCGCGATACTGCGCAGCAGTCTACTGACGGAGTCCAGCTTGGCCTTGTCGTCCAGATGCGCCGCGTTCATCACCTCCACCATGCGGCTCAGGTCGGCGGTGAGCGGCGCACCGGCCAGGGTGGTCATCAAGTGCGGCAGCATGGCTGCGGAGAAGGCCTCCGGGTCGGCGCGCTGAACGCGGTCCAAAAAGGCGGGCGCGAGCTTGGCCAGGCCGGCGTCGAACTCCGGGCCCAGGACGTCCAGCGCTCTGGGGTCGCCGGTTCCCAGCGCCTGGTCCAGAGCGTCGGACTCGGCGGCGCGTTCCTGCAACTCGGTGACGGCCTCCGCGCCGCCGACGCTCTCCAGCAGGGCATACTTCTGGCGGATGCCGTTGATCCCCTCGGGGTCGAGCTCAGCGATCTGCTGCGCCTTGTAAAAGTCGGCGCGCACTTGCTTGGCGAACTTCTGGCTCTCGGGCGTCGCTTCCAGGCGCTTGAGCCACTCGCGAAACTCCCGCGAGCCGGGACCGGCTTCCTCCTTGTCTTCCTCGGCGCCCGTCCGCAGGTCTCCGTCCTCATCAACAGCGTCTGCCTCCGCCGGGCCGGCTCCAGCTTCAGACGCTCCCGGCCCGCCGATCTCTGCGGAGTCAGCCTCGGATGCCTCGAAGCCCGAGCCGTCCGAGCCCGGCGCATCGGAGACGGCGACTGCCGCATCCTCAGCCTCTGCCCACAGCCAGGCCAACACGCCGCCGTGGTTCGCTGCCATCGTGTCTGGAACTTCGATCGCGCCCGGGACTTCCATCTCTCTGATCTCCATGTCTCTGGTCTTCCTGTCTCTGTTTTTCGTGTTTACTCTTGGCGCCTGGAGCCCACGCCGCTGGCATACTTCACCAGCTTGGATGGAACGGCGAATCCCATGGCCACGCTGGGAGGCTCGGGCGGAGCATCCGGCCCCTTGGGCATGGGCGGCAAGGAGAGGAGACCTTTGAGGCGCGTGAAGGGATGGTCCAGCAGCTCGCCCAGGGGCCGCTCGGCGATCCACTCGTCCGCTCTTCCGGCCAGCGAGTTGTCGGGCGGAGGCACGGCCAGCAACTGCCGGATGGGCCGCTCGAGAGCGGCCTTGGTGGTGTCCCAGCGCTGCAGTTGCTCGGGGGTCATCATGGGCTTCAACTCATCCTGCGCCTGGGTCAGGTCTTCGACCATGCGCGCCTGCTGCTCCGGGTTGTAATCTCCAATAGACTTCTGCGGATCGGCCTGCAAGCCGGCCACGCCGCCGTAGTCATAGTCCTTCAGCAGCGGAGGCCCGGGAGCGAGCGACTGGATGGTGCGCAGGAAGTCTCCGTTGCGCGAGTTCTGAAAGACGTGGGTGGCCTCATGCGCGGCCACCGGTTTGGTGTACAGGCCCGGCTGGGCCACGTCGATCTTCTCCGCCCCCGGCTGCACATACGCGATGGTTCCCGTAGATCCCTCCGCATAGGCGCCGCTGGGGTCATAGCCCATCAGCGTCCGGATGGGCTGGGAAGATGCCCAATCAGGAGCGCCTGCATTGGTAGTCTGCTGCACCTGCTGCTGCAGGCTCTGCTGTGCGCTCTGCGACGTATTTGGGCGCAGGTTCGGAATGGATGGCGAAATCCCCATCACCTCAGCCTCCTGATGAATGAATGTTCTTGGTTGTGTTGGGACCGCTATGG